>JAQXGK010000094.1 GCA_029006345.1 Bacillota bacterium | reverse complement strand
GTCAGCATAATATCATTGGTTATCACAGGGGATGAGATTTTCGGTGCGGAAACCTGTTCATCTCCGCAGAAAATACCGATAAATCTGTCATTTTCGTCTGTAAGAGCGGCTGTGATTCTGGACTGTGATAAAAACGCGTCTGAGCCCTTGTCGGTAAGCGTTATTTTGATGTAGCACCCGTTTTCGCCCTTGGAATTTTCAAGGTCGAAATCAATTGCTACAGCTTCAATATCACTGTTATCCATAAATACTTTACCGCCGCTGTCACGGAAGGTGATAATATCATTTGATACTATTACCGAGAGCTCATCGTGAGACAAAGCCTGTGAATTGACGCGGACAGTCAGCGAATTTGCGCCGTTTTCAGAAAATTCCACATTGTCGGAATTAACATAAAAGGCGCCGAGCCTGACAAGAAGCGCCTGTTTAAGGCTTTCGAGACTCTGACTTGTTACCGATGAAGCGCTGCCGTCTTGTATGACAACAGTAAACTCTGTCGTATTATTCGAGCAGGAAAAGGTGAACATGACCGTAACAAAAATCAATAGGATCAATACGGTTTTTCTGACAAATTTCGCTGTGAAGGCGTTAAATCTCATCACTATGCTCCGAAATCAGTTATTTGATATCAGTTTTTCTAGCGCTGCTCGGCGCGCGCACAAACACAGCACTTCGAGAGCGCGTTCAAGCTGGTCAAGCGAGACATAGGTGGGTGCTATTCTGATGTTTTTATTATCGGGATCATTGCGGTAGGGGAAGGTGGCGCCGACATTTGTCAGCGTTACACCTGCTTCGCTGGCAAGCGCCCAGGTTCTCTGAGCTGTGCCGGGCATTACATCAAGACTGATAAAATAACCGCCGTTAGGCTCAGTCCATTCCGCTATTCCGCGTTCTCCGAGTTCGTTCGCGAAGGTCCTGTAAACCAGCTCAAATTTAGGCCTTATTATTGAAGCGTGCTTTTTCATTTGCTCAAGCACGCGCTCGGGAGTTTTGAAGAATCTTACATGACGCATCTGATTAATCTTGTCGAAGCAGATTATTTCATAGGAAAGACGCTTTTTAATGTAGGAGATATTATCGTCGGAGGCAACTATAAACGATACGCCGCCGCCTGGGAATGTTACCTTTGCCGTTGAAGCAAACATGAGCACCATGTTCGCATTGCCTGCTTTTTCGGCTTCGGGAAAAATATTTGATAGGCTGTCGCCCTCGTCGTACAGATCGTGTATGCAGTATGCGTTATCCCAGAAAACCTTGAAGTCTTTTGCGGCAGGGGACAGGGAGGCTATCCGCTTTACGACGGATCTGTCAAAAGTGATTCCGAGGGGATTTGAATATTTCGGAACGCACCACATGCCCTTGACGGTTTCGTCGGATGAAACGAGTCTTTCTACTTCGTCCATATCCGGGCCGTCGTGAAGCATACGTACAGGTATCATTTCAATGCCGAGCGCTTCGCATATTGCAAAGTGGCGGTCATAGCCGGGGCAGGGGCAAATAAACTTGATTTTGTCATATTTGCCCCAGGGCTTATTTGATTCCGGGAAACCGAAAAGCATGGCGTCCGAAACAATATTGTACATAAGATTTAGCGACGAAGAACCGCCGACTATCATATTTTCCGGTTTTGTATCAAGCAGTGGTGCGAAAAGCTCTCTGAGTTCCAGCAACCCCTGAGGACAGCCGTAATTTCGGATATCAATCCTTTCCTTTGAAATAACCGAATCGGAAAGAAGGTCGTCTGTCAGCATGCCGCGGGATAAATCAAGCTGTTCACTGCAGGGACAGCCGCGCGCCATATTGATTTTTAATCCGAGAGCCTTTTTTTCGTCATATGCTTTAATGACGCTGTCAAGCTCCGACTGTAATTCAGATTTGCTTAGCTTTTCGTACTTCATGATACATCCGTCCTGTATAACTGAAAATTAGATAGTATTATTTGTTTTCGTCAGATTTTCTTATTGTTGCGCGTTTAATCTTGCCGCTCGTTGTTTTGGGCAGATCTTTAACGAATTCAACTACTCTCGGGTACTTATACGGAGCAGTTGTTACCTTTACATGGTTCTGAAGCTCCTTCTTCAGCTCTTCGCTCGGAGTATAACCCCTCGTCAATACTATTGTCGCTTTAACAACCTGACCGCGTACAGGGTCCGGAACTGCTGTTACGGCACATTCAAGAACCGACGGGTGGGTGAGAAGAGCGCTTTCGACCTCGAAGGGTCCGATTCGGTAACCCGAGCATTTGATGACATCGTCGTTTCTGCCCTCAAACCAGAGATAGCCGTCGGAATCTCGCCATGCCGTATCGCCGGTGTTATAAGTGCCGTTCTGCCACGACCGAGCCATTGCTTCATCATCCTTCCAATAGCCTCTGAAGAGGCCGGTGGGATGCTTCTTATCGGTATTTCTGATTACTATTGAACCAACAACGCCGTCCTCACAGACATTTCCGTTTTCATCGACAATTTCGAGGTCGTACAAAGGACTCGGTTTTCCGGTAGAGCCCGGCTTGATCGGAAACCATTCAAAATTCGCTATAATAACGCTTGTTTCAGACTGTCCGAAGCCTTCTGTAACCTTCAGTCCCGTAGCCTCGTAAAACTTGTTGAAAACCTCGGGGTTAAGCGGTTCACCCGCTATCGAGCATTGCTTAATGGTCGAAAAATCGCAGGTCGAAAGGTCTTCCTTTATCAGGAAACGATAAATTGTAGGAGGCGCGCAGAAGGTAGTGAGCTTTAGATCGTTTATAGTCTTGAGCAGATGTGCGGGAACGAATTTGTCATTGTCGTATGCTACAATTACCGCGCCGCATATCCACTGACCGTAAATTTTACCCCAGGCAAACTTCGCCCAGCCTGAGTCGCTGTAGGTCATATGTAATCCGCCGTCTTCAACGTGCTGCCAATATTTTGCGGTTACTATATGTCCGAGCGGATAATCGTAGTAGTGTACTATCATCTTTGGCATACCGGTAGTGCCGCTCGAGAAATACATAAGCATCGGGTCATTGTTTTCGTTGGGGATTCTCTCAAGACTTTCTTCGGATTTGTCTATTTCAGCCCTGTAGTCGAAGAAGCGCTCGTCCTCCGGAATATCGCCGCCGCAGAAGCAAACCTTTTCGAGAGTTTTGCATTCGTCAATCGAGTCGATTATATGACCCTTGATATTTTCGTCGTCTCCGATAGCGCAAATCATTTTTACATCTGCGCTGTTGCAGCGGTAGACGATGTCCTTCTTGGTCAGCTGAAAGCTTGCAGGTATTGCTACTGCGCCCAGCTTGTGCAGAGCAAGCAGTGTAGTCCAGACCTCGATTCGCTGCTTGAGTATAAGCATGACCTTATCGCGCTTGCCGATGCCGAGTCTTTTGAGTGCATTGGCTGTCTTGTTTGAAAGTATGCTTATGTCTTTGAATGTAAGATCACGGCGCTCATCTTTGTCGTTGACCCAAACGAGGGCCTTCTTATCCGGAAAGGCTTTTGCCCATTCGTCAATTACATCATATGCGAAATTAAAGTGCTCGGGAATATTGAGTGAATAATTCTCTTTGAAATCTTCGTAAGAATCAAATTCGATTCTGGGAAGAAATTTTTTCAACATGTAATCTTTGCTGTCCATTTTACAAAAATCCTTTATTATTAGTTTAATACCGTCAGAAATCTGGCCACCGGGCTCT
Organism: Bacillota bacterium; assembly: GCA_029006345.1. Lineage (GTDB taxonomy): Bacteria > Bacillota > Clostridia > Oscillospirales > SIG627 > SUG1173. The sequence goes on along the minus strand of JAQXGK010000094.1, from coordinate 2,995 downwards.
TTGCGCGCTGACCGTGAAGCAGGGAAGGATTAAAGTAAATGCTGTCGCCGGCATTGAGCTCAAATTCGTGAGGGCCGACCTTAACAATTATTGTTCCTTCAATGACATAGTTGAATTCCTGACCGTTGTGCTGAATAAGATCAGCGGGTTTATCGTCGCTTTTCAGAGTGACGATCATCGGGTCCATGGTGCGGCCGATGTAGTTGATTGCAAGGGAAGAGAAGCTGTATCCCGGGCAACGCTCGATTTCGATTCCGTTGCCTCCTCTGACTACCGTATAGTCAACCATTCTGGGCGCGTCTCCCGTTAAAAGGGTAGTGGAGTCTACATTGAAAACCTGTGCCACACCATATATTATATTTATCGGTATATTATCTTCGCAGTTTTCATAACGAAGGTATTGTTCAGCAGAAATGTTTAGGGCCGCAGCCACTCGTTCAACGGAGATTTCCAGTATTTCTCTCATTTCCTTGATGCGTTTTGCAACAAGCTTGATCTGTTCTTCAATATTCTTGTTCTCTAACATATTACCCTCCGTTTGTATATAAGTTCCTTTAATTTTATCATTTTTTGTCTTGTTTTACAATAGCTATTGGTTAAAAAATACTTTTATATCCTTGCTTTTTTTGAAAATTGCATAGAAAAAAGTCTCCGGCAAACGCCGGAGACTTATAATGATTGTTTGTCAGCTTAAAAATTCACCCTTGTATTTCTTAGCCGTTACGAGACGGTTGAGAGCTACCATGTAAGCCGCAGTTCTCATTGATACCTTATTTTCGGTGGATGTCTTCCATACTTCTTCGAACGCTTCATCCATCTGATGCTCGAGCTTGGAGATGACTTCCTGCTCTGTCCAGTAGAAGTTCTGGTTGTTCTGAACCCACTCGAAGTAGGAAACGGTTACGCCGCCTGCGTTTGCCAGAATATCGGGAACAAGCACAATTCCCATATCAGAAAGGATTTGGTCAGCTGCGACAGTTGTAGGTCCGTTAGCACCTTCAACAATGATCTTTGCCTTGACATTCTTTGCGTTTGTTTCGTTAATCTGATCCTCAAGGGCTGCGGGAACAAGAACGTCGCAGTCACAAACAATGAGATCGGCATTTGACATATATTCAACGCCGTTTGCCTTGAACTCTTTTACATCTCTGTCCTTATCGTCGCTGAGGAACTTCTCAAATTCCGCTACATCTATACCGTCTTTGCAGTACACAGCGCCGGTTACGTTGCTGCATGCTACGACTTTTGCACCTAAATCGGATATTAACTTAGCCGAAACCGAGCCTACGTTGCCGAAGCCCTGAACTGCTACCTTGACATCGCTCATCTTTTTGCCGGTTTTTTCAAGAACTTTCTTGAAGCAGTACATAATGCCGTAACCGGTAGCAATACCTCTGCCCTTGGAGCCGAACACTTCGACGGGCTTGCCGGTTACTACGCCGGGAATGTTTTCATGGAACTGGCTTGAATAAGCATCCATAAACCACGCCATTATCTGAGGAGTTGAGCCGACATCGGGAGCAGGGATATCCTTTGTCGGACCGACAATCGGAGAAATTGCGAGAGCAAATTTCTGTGTAAGACGCTTCTTTTCGCCTTCGCTGAGCTTGCGTGCGTCAACCTTGATGCCGCCCTTGCCTCCGCCGTAGGGAATATTAACTACCGCACATTTAATTGTCATCCAAGCGGCAAGAGCTTTTACTTCATCGATATTTACATCCTGATGATAGCGAATACCGCCTTTGTACGGGCCGAGAATGTTACTGTGCTGTACACGGTAGCCTTCAAAGACCTCTGTGTGGCCGTCATCCATCTTAATAGGAAGAGAAACCTTCAGCTCTCTGTCCGGGGTACGCAGTGTGATATAGTCCTGCTTATCAAGACCCAATTCGGCCGCTGCACTGTCAAGTACCTCAAGCATGTTATCATATGGATTGTATGATTTCTTGTCCATTGTTTAAACCTTATCCTTTCTGAATGTTATTACCATCCAAAAACAATTATTTTTCGCAGTTTGAGTATTATATTATTCTTTTTTGTAAATGTCAATGATATTTTTAACATTTTTTACTTGAAATTATTATTCATTTTGCGACCTTGACAAATACAAGTGAATATATTACAATAACTCTTATATTGGGGTGTCGCCAAGCGGTAAGGCACAAGACTTTGACTCTTGCACTCGCTGGTTCGAGTCCAGCCATCCCAGCCAAAGCCCCAAAGGCAGTAGTCTTTGGGGCTTTACTTTTTTAATATTCACTTTTCACTTTGCACTAAACTTGCTTTTGGGGCTTTGGAAGTAATAAGTAATAGTGAATAGTGAAGAAGTATTACGACTTTGCCGCTTTTATGGTATATATAATTATGAATTAATTGTGAACAATATGCATTTACCAATTACTGTTAATTGTGCAAATAATTGATATGAGGTAATTGAGGGTACATTAATTTTGTTATAGGCAGGTAACACAAAATATAATATTGAATTTAATTTTGTACAATATTATTGAATTATAAAATGATTATTATCAGAATAGTTTTGTTATGAATTTCTGCGCGTAAAATTATTAAGTCATTAAAAAAATTAGAAAATGATTCGATTTATTATGAACCGGATGCATTTTTAGTATTTCAATCCTATATTGAATTTAGTTATTAAAATATCAGCAATTAAATGTAAAGACGGTACAAAATAACTAACATAAAACGAATAACATTATTTTTGATATTTTGGTTTATGATAAATGTCAGATTAATTTGTAAATAGTACATTTCTGTAAAATACAAAATCTTTATAAAGTCCGTGGATATATATTCTATCAATTCATGCCATCAATCATGACGTCACCAACGGATTTTCTTTAATGTTCCCTGGATTATACAAAATTTTCATTTTGTATAATAATTAATTTAGAAATATATCGCCTTCTCAATGAATTGGTATTCTGTTTCTATTCTTCCCTCAGTGCAAAGTGTATAATCAAAAAATGAAATA
>JAQXGK010000093.1 GCA_029006345.1 Bacillota bacterium | reverse complement strand
ATCAGATACTTGTCGAGCGATACATATACGGCTGGAAGGAAATTGAATTTGAGGTCATGCGCGACTCGGCGGGAAATTCCATAGCCGTATGCAGCATGGAAAATTTTGACCCTGTCGGCGTACATACCGGAGACAGCATTGTTGTAGCTCCCGCGCTTACGCTTTCCGACAAGGAATACCAAATGCTTCGTTCGGCGTCGCTTGATATTATAAACGAACTCGGTATAGTAGGCGGATGCAACTGTCAGTTTGCTCTCAATCCCGACAGCTTTGAATACGCTGTAATCGAGGTAAATCCCCGCGTGTCGCGCTCCTCGGCGCTGGCAAGCAAGGCAACAGGCTACCCGATAGCTAAAATCACTACAAAAATAGCATTGGGAATGACGCTTGATGAAATTAAAAACGATATTACCGGCAAAACCTGCGCATGCTTTGAGCCTACACTCGACTATGTCGTAGTCAAGCTGCCTAAGTGGCCTTTCGATAAGTTTGCGGGCTCAGACAGAACACTGGGAACCCAGATGAAGGCTACAGGCGAGGTTATGGCTATTGCTCCGTCGTTTGAAACGGCTGTAATGAAGGCTGTAAGAGGCGCGGAAATATCCCTCGACGACCTGAATTTTATCAGCCCTGACAATGCGCCTGTTGAAGAAAGACTTAAAAAAACCGATGACCGAAGACTGTTCACAATCTTTGAAGCCCTCAAAAGCGGTGTGACGCCCGACAGAATCCATGATATCACCAAAATTGATAAATGGTTTATTTATAAGCTGAATAAGCTTGCGGAGTTTGAAAAGTCGATTGCCGGAAGAGTAATTACCGAGCAAGAGTACTTATATGCGAAAAAGCTCGGTTACACCGACAAATCACTCGAAAAAATAAGCACTCACAAGCTCCCGACTCACATCAACGCGTCATATAAGATGGTCGACACCTGCGCAGCGGAGTTTGACGCCGAAACGCCGTACTTCTATTCAACCTATGACCGCGACTGCGAATCCCGCTCCTTCGAGCGTCCCGACAAACCTACCGTAATGGTTCTCGGTTCGGGACCTATAAGGATAGGACAGGGAATAGAATTCGATTATTCGTCGGTCCACTGCGTTTGGTCTCTCAAAAGGGCGGGATATCAGGTCGTTATCGTCAATAACAATCCGGAAACCGTTTCTACTGACTATGATACTGCCGACAGGCTATACTTCGAGCCTCTGTGCGCTGAGGATGTATGGAATATTATAGAAGTAGAAAAGCCGGTAGGCGTCGTCGTTGCTTTCGGCGGTCAGACGGCCATAAAGCTCACTAAATTCTTGGATGAGCATAAAATCGCAATCCTCGGCACTTCTGCCGAAAGCATAGATATGGCCGAAGACAGAGAGCGATTTGACGAGCTGCTTGAGCGTTTTTCTATCAAGCGTCCCAAAGGAATGGGAGTAAAAACTCTCTCGGAAGCTATTTCTGCGGCAAGAAAGCTCGGCTATCCAGTGCTACTGAGACCCTCGTATGTAATCGGCGGTCAGAATATGACAATAGTTCACGATGACAGCGAAGTTCGCAGGTATATGAAGCGCATACTTTCCGGCGGAATTGATAATCCCGTGATGGTTGACAAATATATGATGGGCACAGAGCTGGAAGTAGATGTAATAAGCGACGGAGAAAACGTGCTTATTCCGGGTATTATGGAGCATATCGAACGCGCCGGAATACACAGCGGAGATTCAATAGCTGTTTATCCTCCGTACAATATCAATGACAAGATGCTGAAAACCGTAGTAGATTGTTCCGAGAAGCTGGCGCTTTCACTCGGCACAAAGGGCCTTGTAAATATTCAGTATCTGATATATGAAAATGAACTGTATGTCATCGAGGTCAATCCGAGAGCATCAAGAACCGTTCCTTATATCAGCAAAGTAACAGGCGTTCCGATGGTCGATATCGCCTCTCGTGTTATGATAGGAGAGAAGCTGACCGATATAGGATACGGCACCGGCCTTCATACCATACCGCCGTATTTTGCTGTCAAGGTGCCGGTATTCTCATTTGAAAAGCTGTCTGATGTCAATTCATATCTGGGACCGGAAATGAAATCAACAGGCGAGGTGCTCGGTATCGGAAAAACGCTCAACGAGGCTATGTTCAAGGGCTTGACAAGCGCCGGGATGATGCTCAAGGGCATTAATTCAAATGAAAGAGTCGGTTTCTTCATAAGCGTCGGTGAAAGAGATATGTTTGAAATAGTATCTTTGGCCAAGAAACTGGATGACCTCGGTTTGATGCTGTATGCTACCCGCGACACTGCGGCGGCAATATCACAGCTCGGCATTGATGTTGAGATAGTACCGGGCATTAAAGAAAAAGACGATATATTTACGCTGATGGAACAAGGCAAGATTAACTATATCGTTTATACCTGCGCGGCGCTTGATTCAACGGTCGATGATTATATTGCACTGCACAGAAGAGCGCTTCAGCTTTCTATACCGTGCTTTACATCATTGGATACCGCAAATGCACTTGCCGACATTATAGCAAGCCGATATAATCAGCAGAATACCGAGCTTGTTGACCTTAATGATATGCGCACCTCCCGCAGAGCGCTGCATTTTTCAAAAATGCAGGGGTCGGGTAACGACTATATTTTCATCGAAAATTTCTCCGGAGAAATCAAGTGTCCGGAAAGCCTGTGCATTGCCTTCTGCGACCGCCATTACGGAATCGGAGGCGACGGAATCGTTCTTATAGAAAAGTCGCAGGTGGCCGACGCCAAGATGCGTATTTTCAATCTCGACGGCTCCGAGGGTAAGATGGCGGGCAACAGCATCCGCTGTGTAGGCAAGTATCTTTACGACAACGGAATAATTAACAAAGAAGACGTCTCTATAGAAACCGCAAGCGGAATTAAACAGCTCAAACTGTATATTACTAATTCCAAGGTATCAAGCGTTTGCGTTTCGATGGGTAAGGCGGATCTCAATCCGCGCCATTTGCCGACAACGCTTAAAAAGCGCAAGATTATTGACTATCCTGTCAAAATCGGTGATAAAGAGTACAAAATTAACTGCGTTTCCATCGGTAATCCGCACTGTGTTGTTTTCTGTGACAGAGTGGACGGCGTATTTATGGACTCCGTAGGGCCGCTTTTTGAAAACGCTGATATTTTCCCCGAACGTATCAATACCGAATTTATCAGAGTCGTCAATAAAAACACCATTAAAATGCGCGTTTATGAGCGTGGAAACGGTGAAACGCTCGCATGCGGTACAGGAGCATGCGCCGCCGTCGTCATTGCAACCGAGAACGGCTTCTGCACAAAGGGTGAGGATGTTACTGTCAAGGTGCGCGGAGGCGACTTAATAGTTAATTATACCGACGATGAGATTACTCTGACAGGTGATGCAAAGCTTGTTTATAACGGCATAGTCGAATACTGATAACGTGCCAAAGGCCGGAGCAGAAAGCTCCGGCCTTTGCTGAAGGCACATATTTCAATAATTTCTAATGTTGCCAAACTATCAGGCGGCACGTGTAAAGCACGGGCAGAACGGGAATGCAAAGCCGCCGAGTTACTGCCGGCAATCAACGCTTGACAAAAGATATCAGGTGTTTTTATGCGAAGTATTACATTTGCTTTCTGACTGTCAGGTACTCGTCGTGATAACGGTAAAACGGACAGTCGTCATGAGCCCTGCAGGAATATCTAACCACATCGTCCTCGTCCATATTGACATTACATTCATAGCAATCGGCAAATTCATTGTAATCAAAGTGAACGCATGTGTCGCACTGTGACTTTTGTGCCATAATTATCCCTCCCAAATAACGGTTTGATATAAGGCCGGAAAATATCTAATATACGGCTTTGCACAACCGAAAGCTATCGAATTGCAGTAAATCAAAATGTATATTTCAGACACCTTTCTCTAAATATATTATATACTGAAAAGGGGAAATTTACAACCCTAATACGGAAAACACGTATCTTTATGTAAAATTTTTAAGTCTTATAATACTTTATGTTGACGGTTAAGACAGTAGGCTGTAAAATGTTTCCGAAAAGGAAATTCTTTTACACCCGCTTCCGCTCCGATACATAAAAATTACATATTTACGGAAGATAATATAACTAAAGGGGGCGGAGGTTTGAATACTGATATAAATATAAAAATAGCCGTTATACCCTCATATCAGCCTGATGAACGGCTTATTATGCTTACCGAAGCTCTGTTTGAAGCGGGCTTCAATGTAATAACCGTTGACGACGGCAGTCTTGAGCCATACAAATATATTTTTGACGGCTGCAAATGCTATGCGGTTGTTTTATCGCATGATAAAAATTTAGGGAAGGGCAGCGCTCTTAAAACAGCATATAAATATATTTCACAATGCTATACCGGAGAGCTTAGCGTTGTTACCCTTGATTCCGACGGACAGCACACCGTTTCCGATGCTGTAAGTGTATGTGATTATTCCCGAATTCACCGCGATTCTCTTATTATAGGAAGCCGCCGTGTCGAAAAAATGCCGCTTCGAAGTCGTTTCGGGAACAGTATAACCCGTTTTGTCTACCGTATTTTTACTAAAACAAAGGTTTACGACACGCAATCCGGCTTGAGAGGTTTTTCGGGCAGTTTGCTCAACTTCATGACGGCGGTCGAAGGCGAGAGATACGAATACGAAATGAATGTACTGTTGAAATGTCCGAAAAACAATATACCTATACTTGAAATACCGATAGAAACTATTTATTTCAATAACAATAAGGGCTCACATTTCAAAGCTCTTAAAGATTCCGCAAGAATTTACACATGTATATTCAAATACGGAAAAGACAAAAAATAATACGGAGGAACAAATGAAGCTTTCTAAACGCCCGTACTGGTGGGCTGTTACATATTTTATTCTGCTATTCGCGTTTACTGTATATGTTCTGCTCGATACTTTTGTCATCGAACGCAAGTATAAACCCGCAACCGACTCGGATACAGGCGAAAAGATGAGCGACAACTATGTATTGAATGAAGACGGTTTTGCCGACGATAATATAACGATTTCGATTTCGCAGACCCGCTACTGTGAAACAGACATATATATAGCCGATATTACGCTGTCTGATATTTCTTATCTCAAAACAGCCATGGCTTCGGACACATACGGCAAAAATGTTAAAGACTATACTTCGGTTATTGCCCGGCAAAAAAACGCGATTCTTGCAATAAACGGCGATTATTACGGTGCCCGCAACGAGGGATATGTAGTAAGACAGGGGCAGCTTTTCCGATCGCTCGCAGGGGATTATGCACAGCAGGACCTGGTTATTTATTCCGACGGCACCGCTGAAATAATTAACGAATGTGAGGTCTCGGCTGAAGAACTGACTGAAAACGGAGCTCGTCATGTGTTTTCCTTCGGGCCGGGACTAATTGATAACGGCGAGATAACGGTCGGAGAATATCAAGAGGTAGACAGAGCGAAATCAAGCAATCCGAGAACTGCTATCGGCTATTATTCGCCGCTTCACTTCGTGTTTTTGACTGCCGACGGACGAACTGATGAGAGCGCCGGCTTGTCTCTGTATCAGCTTGCTCAGTTTATGAAGGATGAGCTTGGGACTGTACTTGCATATAATCTTGACGGCGGTGGATCGTCGACATTTGTATTTGACGGAAAAGTAATCAACAAGCCGACCTCCGACGGCGATTCGATACGTGAAAGGAGTGTGAGCGATATTGTTTATATCGGTTACTGACAATGACAGAAAAAAGCTCATTCGTCAGGCGGTGGCTTATGCCGCGGCAACTGTATTTTGCATTGTATTTTCTGTTATATATGAAGCATACAGCCACAACGTATATTCCGGCTATATGATATTTATGTTCCTGTTTCCTCTCGCAGGCGGTCTTATTCCGTCGGCTTGCATTGCATTTTCCAAAAGAATACCTGTTCCCGGCAGGCTTACACGAAATATAATAAATTCCGCAATAGCTACTCTGACCGTCGGCTCATGTTTTTCCGGTATTCTTGAGATTTACGGTACTACGTCTTATTATTCTTCGGTTTACTGGGCGGTCGGCTGTGTACTTGCGGCAATAGGCCTGTTTACATACATAATCATGCTTATTGACTCCCGAAAGCATTAACTTGACAGGGGATACCGTTATCACACGGTATCCCCTGTTTATTATAGTATTGTATCAGTGTTTTTTTCTGTCGCACAAGCGGGCATCGGGGTAAAATTCATTCAACGGAAATGCCATCGAATCAAACAGATCTTCGGGATTATTTCCAGGGCATATATTTGCGTTTCGCTCGTCGGGTATGCAAAAATCGCAGGCAGGTACGATTATCTGAGAAGGTCTTTCCATGCGTATGACCGAGAACAGACCGATTGATATAAGCGCTTCCTTTTCTATCGGGCAGCATTTGCCGCTCAGTTTACCGTATAATCTTTCGATTTGCTCAGGGATACTGTCACATCCGCAGGACTGCGGCCTGCAGCAATCATTGGTGTCCGTTATGCAAAGCTTGAGCGGTATAGGCTCCGCAACCTCTATTGCAACCGACGGAAGGTTTGATACCATATCACAGGGGTTAGGCATTGAGCAAAAGCCGTTAGATACCGTTGATTTGAAGCAGCTTACATTGCCTTCGCCACCGTAAAGCACCGACGAATCGTCATAGTATGCAAGCCCGTTGATTTCTACCGTGTCGCCGAGTCCGCGGCAGACCTCGATTATGCAATTAAAGAAGTAGCGTGTATTCACCTGATAATATCCGCAGTTATACGGCAGATCGGATGAGCTTATCTGACACCAAATCACCGATACGTCCTTAATCCTGGCATTTGTACCGGAATTGAGGACAGCCTGTGACTGATCGTTTAACATAACCCTGATATTATTAAGGTAGAGCTTTTTTCTGCAACAGTCAAAAATTCTGTTTGCATCTATACAGCACATTCCATCTTCTATGGAAGGCACTTTATCGTTTTCATAGTCCTTGCAGCAGTTTTTATCACTCATATAATAATCCTCCGTTATTACTTGAAGCTTAATGTATAATATGCCATTTGCTTCAAAAGAGTTATAACGGAGGATAGATTTATAATTTATTATGAGAAAAATCCGCTCGGCGATACTCTGACAGAATTCTGTATAACTTCGAAATGAAGATGATCATCCTCTGCACATTCAATCATAGCTGTATCTCCGACGGTGCCGATAACCTGACCTGAGCTCACCTTGACCCCCTCCGCAATTCCTTCCGGAAGGTCGCTCGAGAGATTCTGATACACTGATTTCAAGCCGTCTCCGTGGTCTACTGTTATCGTCTGACCCATAAGAGGATCTGCGGCAACGCTTTCTATGGTGCCGTCTGCAAAGCAGCAGACATTGGTACCTATATCACATGCAATATCTATACCGCTGTGGACGCGAAAGTCGTTCATTGTATATGAATACACAAGTGTTTCTCCGCTGAAATCCTTTACGATATCTCCCGAAACAGGAATTGTATATATAATGTTTTCTTCTTTCTCAGCCGATACAGGCTTATCCTCCTGAGTTTTGCTTTCGGAGGCAGGCACTTGTTCAAGTACGCTCGGCTTAGCAGGCGACGCGGTAGTTGTAGTAACGCTGATGTCCGGAAGCTTGCCCTCTAAAGGAGCAAGCTTAGGCGAATCTGTAAACATAGTGTTCATAAGAGTATATACTCCCACGCAAACAACCGCTAATACGCTCAGAGCAAGCACAATATACGCCGCTCCGCCTTTCGGACCTTTTTTATTTTTTGTCGACATAAAATATATCCTTTCTGAATGTTCTGTGGTTTGTCTGTACTGTTATTTTTAACTTATGAATGGGTATTATTCAGAAAAAATATATTGGAAAATATTAAAGATTAAATTTAACTAAAAAAGACAATCAGTCGTTTATATTCATAGTAACCGTTTTTCGTTTGGACACGGCTTTCATAATTAATAATATAAATATCTGCAAAACGAGCGCCATGGGAACTGCGAGCCACGGCTTTCGGATTATACCCGCAAAAATAAACCCCGCAAATGATATACAGGCAACCGAAAGAGAGTAGGGGAGCTGTGTGGTAATATGATTAATATGATTGCAGCCCGCTCCCGTGGATGACATTATTGTAATATCGGATATCGGCGAGCACTGAGCTCCGCAAATCGAACCGGCGAGGCAGGCAGCGACGGAAATGGTAAGAGTATTCTCCTGCCCGGTCAGTATAGGCACGATAATGGGGAGCAAGATGGCAAATGTTCCCCACGAGGTTCCGGTGGCGAAGCTGAGAACGGCAGCTGCAAGAAATACTATTGCCGGTAAAAAGTTATCAAGACCGGGGGCGGCATTTTTCATTATTCCCGCCATAAAACTGTCTGCTCCCAAAAGCTTTGTCATTCCGCCCAGCGTCCACGCAAAAGTAAGGATTATTATCGGCGGCGCCATTGTTTTGAAGCCCTCGGGAAACGCGCTCATAAACTTATTAAACGATAATACGCCTCTCGGCACATAGAGAAACATGGTGAATATCATTGCTGCCGCTGAGCCGAGAAGAAGCCCGTACGAAGCGTCGCAATTAGCTATTGCGACGAAGAAGCTGTTCCCGTCGAAAAAACCACCGGTATACAGCATACCTATGACACAGAAAACAAACAATGATAAAACGGGCAAAAATAAATCGATTATCTTGCCGTCGGAATCAGCTGTTTGTCGGTCGCTCAAGTCATGCGGCGCGTCAAGCGAAGAGTGAACATTGCCGTTGAGCGCATTTTGTTCGTGCTTTCTCATACTTCCGATATCTATTCCGAACAGGGAAGTCATAACTACCATTGAAATACTAAGGAATGCAAAGATATTATACGGAATTGAATGTACGAATATCTCAAGTCCGTTTTGATTCTCAATCACGCCCGATACTGCCGCCGCCCAGCTGGATACGGGTATGATAATACAAACGGAGGCTGCTATAGAATCTATTATATAAGCCAGCTTTGCGCGCGATATGCCGTGAGAATCAGTAACCGGACGCATTACGCTTCCGACTGTAAGACAATTGAAATAATCGTCAATAAATATCAGAAGTCCCAGCGAAATGGTTGAGAGCATTGCGCCTTTTCTCGTTTTTATCTTCTTCTTAGCCCATCGGCCGTAGGCGGCACTTCCGCCGGACATGTTCATGAGGGTTACAAGTATGCCGAGAACCACGAGAAACACAATTATTCCGACATTTGATGTATCGGTAAGCTTAGATATGATTCCACCCTCAATTTCACCGTCTCGCTCGACGCCCTTAAAGATTGTATTCACCGTCAGCTCAAAATCAAAATTTGAGTAAAACAGAGCGCCCACCGTTATGCCCAAAAACAGTGAAGAGTAAACCTCCTTGGTTATCAGCGCCGCGATTATGGCAAACACCGGCGGCAAAAGCGACCAGAAGGTGCCGTACATTTCGGACTTAAATATTTCGGACTTTTCATCCTTTGAAACAATGGAATAGCAAATATAAGCTATAATCAACAAAAAAAGTACCGTCCACAGTACAGTGCGCTTTATAGGAGTTTTTTTCATTTTCTGAACACCTCTGTTCGTAATGATATAACTCCAGACAGCACTCCACTATACAGTGACAGTACATTACATATTCTGCAATATCCCAGCGCCTTCGCGCTTCGGCGGCAATTCCTTTCGCATACTACTCTTAATTGTCGCTCCTCTATCCGGACATATTCAATTAACTCTAATATTTTATATGGTTTTTTTCACTAAGTCAAGTAAATTTTGCCGCTATAGCCATAAGTTCATTTACGGTCTGTGCTATAGAACCTTGGCAGCTTATTCTGAAGTCGGCGTATTTTTCATAATACGGCTTTCTCTCTGCGAATATATCGCTCACCGTCATGCCGTCCGCGGCGGCAACTCCGCGCTGCTTAATATCGGCTTCGATTCTCTTTGTCAGCTCGGCGACATCGGTATCCAGCCAAACAATAACTCCTCCGCGCGAAAGATTTGTCATGGCTTGTGCCGACAAAACCATACTTCCGCCGGTTGCTATTACCGTATTGTCACAGTTGATGGATGCTCCTATTTCGCCCTCGGCTTCCAAAAATCCGTCTATACCTCTTTCGGAGATAATCTGCGGTACGGTTTTGCCTACCTTGCTTTTAAATAGTATATCCGTATCTATAAAATCCATTCCGAGTTTTTTTGCGAGTATTACGCCTGTCGTGCTTTTCCCGGTGCCCGGCATTCCTATAAGTACTATATTCATATAAACCTCTTAAATAATATAACTGCATTTTAGCACAAAATGCGTTTGCATTCAAGAAAACAATATTCTGTAAATAATAATACACTCTTTTAAAAAACAAATAATTGTATTATAATTGTTATGTAAAACTATCAGGAACGGTCAAAACAATGCAAGAATATATTCACAAGGTGCAATACTACGAAACAGACAGAATGGGAATAGCTCATCACTCAAATTACATACGGTGGATGGAGGAGGCGAGGGTCGCCTTTCTCGAACGCATCGGATGGAGCTTTGCGCGGCTTGAAGAGTCAGGGCTTGTGTCTCCGGTCACCGAAGTATCCTGTAAATATAAAACTCCCTGCACATTTGCAGATGTAATTACGATCAAAATCTACATAGAGAGCCTCGGAGCCGTTCGCGCGAGGTTTCGATATATAATGAAAAAAGGCGATGCTACAGTGTGTGAATGCAGCTCGGAACATTGCTTTTTGGATAAACAGGGAAAAATTGTTAATCTCAGCAAAACCTGCCCGGAGTTTTTCTCCGAATTACAAAAACATACTAATGATTGAAAGGAAGAATCACATGAGCGAAAAGATTATGCCGGGAACAGGCGGCGATTGTTACATTCCGTACAGTGAGAGAACCGGAGACGAGTCTAAGGTCTACTTTACCCGGGACCTTTCGGCAGAGGGACTGATTAAAATCTACAACCGTGTGTGCGACAATATAACCGGTAAAGTCGGAATCAAACTGCATACCGGCGAGCAAAACGGTCCCAATATCATACCGCGCGGCTGGGTATCGGAATTGGTCAAAAGCAAACTTGCGAATGCCAATATTATCGAAACCAATACCTACTATGACGGCGATCGCTTCACGACCGAGAAACACCGCAAAACACTCGAAATTAACGGTTGGACTTTTTGTCCCGTTGATATCATTGATCAAGACGGAACCGCCATGCTGCCTGTAAAGGGCGGAAAATGGTTTTCCGAAATGTCAATCGGAAAGAACCTCTTGAATTATGATTCCGCGCTGATACTTACTCATTTCAAGGGCCATGTTATGGGCGGCTTCGGCGGTTCAAACAAAAATATCGGTATCGGATGTGCCGACGGAAGAGTAGGCAAGGCAATGATACATTCCGCCGAAGGTTCGTCTGATATGTGGAGTATAGCATATGAAGAGCTCATGGAAAGGATATGCGAGTCAACAAAGTCGGTTATAGATTTCTTCGGCAAGCATATTTCTTATATTAATGTTCTTCGCAATATGTCGGTTTCCTGCGACTGTGAAGGCGTCTCAGCCGAGCCTGTAGTCACGCCTAATATCGGCATAGTAGCCTCTCTCGACATACTTGCGGCCGATCAGGCAAGTGTTGATCTTGTATATGCATTGAAGCCCCACGAGCATCACGACCTTGTTGAAAGAATAGAATCACGCCACGGCCTGAGACAGCTTTCATATATGAAGGAGCTGGGAATGGGCAATGACAGATATCGGCTTATAGATATCGATAATTCTGACAGGGAGATTATGCCGGCAGAGGCTGTAATGGATGTAAAACCTTTTGTTAATTGATTTAATTTGCCTCATTTTCTAATGCTGGACGAATCGAAAAATTTTCTATATATACAAGATATGCTGAAAAAGCCATATTTTCTTTATTATCAACAATATCTCTACTAGATTTAATATCATATAAAATTCCATCTACTCCAACTAGCCTTTTAGGATTTTCCGTTGTAGGTTCATACTTTTGATAAAACGCTTTTATTTCTTTTATATTTCCTTCTAAAACAAAAAGATTTTTATAATCCGAACTATGTGCTTCATAGTAATAATCTATATCATCTGTTTTAATAGGAAGTTTGATTTCACTCCCATTACATACAAGCCATTCTATTTTAGAATTAACTGAAAAATCTTCGCCACAACATTTCATTTGCCAATCCTCATATAACACAATACATTTATTCACTTTATTTAATCCTCCTTACAAATTACAATTTATCGCTACGTCTAACACTCGTATTATACTGTTAAAGAATAAAAAAGGCAAGGCGAAGCCGTGCAAAACACTTTTTCACTATGGTTGTTTCGAACCAAAGAATAAAAACAGTAAGGTGTCAGGTGATATTCTGCCAAAGGCAGAGTGATATTTTCACTTCGTGAAAGTTATATTTATGCTGTGCATAAGTGATATTATATTCGCCGCCAAAACTCGCGAAGCGAATATAACTGAAAAAGACGATTGCCTTAGCAATCGTCTTTTTCTTGGCGGAGAAGAAGGGGATCGAACCCTTGCGCCGGAAAAACCCGACCTAACAGTTTAGCAAACTGCCCCCTTAACCACTTGGGTACTTCTCCATATTCAGTTGATTGGCGGAGAGGGTGGGATTCGAACCCACGCGCCCTTTCGGACAAACGGTTTTCAAGACCGCCTCGTTATGACCACTTCGATACCTCTCCGTGTTATGCACGGTCGTAGTCATACGCCGTTGCCGACTGTGATATTTTACAACATACACTGCGATTTGTCAATATCAAAAAGTAAAAATAGAAAATAATATTAAAAAACAGGCTTGAATGTTTATGTCGTTTATAGTAGAATATTAACGTTAAATTAATTTGTTCGAAAAGGGTGGATATTATGGCATTAAGACTTAAAACAGATTACCTAGAAGGCTTTCTTACAAAAGACGAAATCAAAGCAGGCGAAGCAAAGGCCAAAGCGGCTTTTGACCGTGTCGAAAAGGATTCAGCGGAAAAGAGTCAGCCTGTAGGCTGGCTGAGACTCCCTGTAAATTATGACAAGGAGGAGTTTGCAAGGATAAAGGCAGCGGCCGAAAAGATTAAGAGTATGTGCGATGTATTTATTGTCATCGGCATCGGCGGCTCATATCTCGGCGCGAGAGCGGCAATTGAGTTTGTCAAGAGCAACAATTACAACCTTCTTCCCAAGGAAACTCCGGACATTTATTTCTCCGGAAACTCTATAGACGGCGACGCGCTCCACGATCTCATTGAAATATGCAAGGGCAAGCGCATCTGCGTCAACGTCATCTCGAAATCAGGCACTACTACCGAACCTGCCATCGCATTCCGTGTATTCAGAGATATACTTGTTAAGCAGTACGGTGAAGACGGTGCCAAGGAAAGAATATTTGTAACTACCGATAAAACTCCCAAGCCCGGAACACTCAAGGAATTTGCCGATCTTGAAGGATACGAGACATTTGTTGTCCCGGATGATATCGGCGGACGATATAGCGTTCTTACAGCCGTCGGTCTTCTTCCTATAGCGGTCGCCGGCTGCGATATCGACGCAATGATGAAGGGCGCCGAAAAGGCCATGATCGAAACAGATTCCTTCGACATTGAGAACAATGACGCAGTCAAATACGCTGTTATTAGAAATCTTCTTCACGATAAGGGCAAGAAGAGCGAGCTTTTTGTAACATATGTACCTGCACTTCAGTATACAGCTGAGTGGTGGAAACAGCTTTACGGTGAAAGCGAAGGCAAAGACAATAAAGGAATATATCCGACCAGCGTCGTGTATTCGACCGACCTTCACAGCCTCGGACAGTATGTTCAGCAGGGCGAGAGGATCCTCTTCGAGACGGTCCTGAATGTCGCTAAACCCAAGCACGAACAGCTTATTCCCGAAACTGAAAACGATGTCGACGGTATCGGATATATTGCCGGCAAGAGTCTTCACTATGTTAATGAGAAGGCTTTTCTCGGCACTGTATATGCTCACATAAAGGGCGGTGTACCGAATATTGTAATGGAGCTTGACGCTACTGACGAAGAAAACTTCGGCTATCTCGTCTATTTCTTTGAGAGAGCATGCGCAATCAGCGGCTATATACTCGGAGTAAATCCCTTTGACCAACCCGGTGTTGAGATGTATAAAAAGAACATGTTTGCACTTCTCGGTAAGCCCGGCTACGAAAATCATAAAATTTAACAAAATATCAGTCAACCTACTTGAAATTATTCCGTTTTAATAGTAGAATTATTATAGTGTAGTGAAGATACACTATCAAATACGAAAGGAATGTATTTTCATGGTTAGACTGATTATCGGCCTGAAGGGTTCCGGCAAAACAAAGAATTTAATTGATCTCACAAACAAGGCGGTCGAGACCTCCCCCGGAAATGTTGTCTGCGTCGAAAAGGGCAACAAGCTTATTCATGATATCAAGCGAGAGGTAAGACTTGTAGATACTGATGAATACGACATCTGTACGGCAAACGGACTTTACGGTCTTATCTGCGGCATTATGGCTTCAAATTATGATGTAAAGGATATTTTCGTTGACTCCGGTCTCAGAATAATAGGCGAGGATATCGACGGCTTCGTTAAGCTTATCAAGCGTCTTGACACACTTACCGGTCAGCACGAAGTAAATCTTGTTTGCACGGTTTCAATTGCTCCCGAGAATCTTCCCGAAGAGCTTACCGGATACATTTATTGATTTTCTTATTAAAGCGGTCGATTGTATCGGCCGCTTTAGTCTTATTACAGAAAGGACTGCCACATGAACTATACCGAGGCGGTAATTACCGTTTCCAAGCATAACCTTGAAAATCTTTCAAATTTTTTAATAATAAACGGATTTGAAGAGTTTGAGGTTTATGATTACGACGATTTGATTGACGCAACCGGAGAGGTGTTCTACGACTACATCGACGATGAACTCCTTAAATCAAAGGATGAAGACCCTCAGGTGAAAATCTATTTTGACTCAAGCGACCAAGCAAAGACACGTCTTGAGGAGTTCAAAATTCTTCTTGAGTCTCACTGTGAGGAATACTCAGCCAAGCTTGAACTGAACGAATTGGAGAGCGAAGACTGGGAAAACAACTGGCGCCAATATTTCAAGCCGTTCACAGTCGGACGCCATCTTGTCGTAAAGCCATCATGGGAAACTGTAGACGAGCAGATGAAAGAGGGAAGAACAGTAATCGAAATCGACCCTGCCGGCGCATTCGGAAGCGGCACCCACGTTACGACTCAGCTCTGTATGGAAGCGCTGGAGGATTGCGACATTAAGGGAAAGAAGCTTCTTGACATGGGCTGCGGAAGCGGCATTCTCGGAATTTGTTCAAGAAAAATCGGAGCTGGTTTCATAACCGCAGTGGATATTGACGAAAATGCAGTTAGAATAGCAGAGGAAAACTTCATTGCCAACGATTGCAAAAAGGGAAGCTTTGAAGTAAGGTGCGGCGACGCTGTTACGGATAATACTTTTGCCGACAGTATTGACAGCGATTTTGATTTCATATGTGCCAATATAGTCGCCGGTGTAATAGTCAGTCTGGCGGAATTCTTTTGGAATAAGCTCAAAAAAGATGGTATATTGATAGCATCAGGCATTATCACAGAACGGCAGAAAGAGGTTACCGATGCACTGCAAAGGGCAGGATTTACGGTAATATCCGTATCAAGCCGCGAAGATTGGTCGGAAATAACCTGTATAAAGTAAACAAAGTGCGCCGAGTATTCGGCGCACTTATTAATTTAAGCAAAGAGGCGGGAAACTAATTTGACTTGAGATATTTAAGCGTGTCCTCATCAGGGAAGGCGGCATATTTACACACCTCAAATGCTTCAATATAATCCGGGCGGCATACAAAAAAGTCAGTTGCTGCTCTTTGATA
>JAQXGK010000092.1 GCA_029006345.1 Bacillota bacterium | reverse complement strand
ATCGCCGGCAGAGCTTTTTTCAATCTCATTCCCAAAGCCGTGGCGATAACAGCGCCTGTCCACGCACCTGTCCCGGGGAGCGGTATGGCGACAAAAATAAAGACACCCAGAAATTCGTATGTGGAGATTTCGGCGGCTTTTTTTTCGGCCTTTAAGCTTACCTTAGTAATTATTTTTCCTACAACAGGCGCATTGGAAAGCCATTTTTTCAAATATTTGAAAAAAAGCAGAATAAACGGTACAGGCAGCATATTGCCGATGATTGCGACAGGAAAGGCTATATACAACGGAACATCCAATATGCTGGCATACGGAATAGCGCCGCGGAGTTCGACAATCGGGAGCATGGAAACAAACAGAATCTTGATACACTTCCAAAACATATCGGGAATTACCTCCGGTAGTTTTAAATGATTACATCTGAAACTATATTATAATATAATTCTGCGCGAAATACAATACATTTCTTGATGACAAAACTGTAATATAAAAGCAAGGCGGATTAACCGCCTTGCTTAACAAACCGCGCAACCGAAAATAATTGCTGTCTGTGCACAGTCATTCAAAATGCCATAAAAACAGACAAATTAATATCCGTAAACGTCGTTGTCGAGACTGTCACCCCAGTAGTAGTCCGAATCATCGTCAATATAGTAATCCGAATCATCATCCAAATAGTAGTCTGAATCATCGTCAATATATGAATCATAAATCGAATAGGTCTTATTGCCGCCGAGCAGTTCTTTCGCATCACGGTAAAGTCCGACAGCGGAATCTTGGTCTATCTCAGCCTTGCCGAAATCGGAAAAACTGAGAGAAACGGATATCGGTGTTCCCTCGACAATCATATCGGTAATCAACGATGAGAAATATCCGTCATTAACCACGAAGGTCAGAGTAATAACCGTGTCGAGAGAAGCTTTTTCATCTTCAATCATTGACTTCATCTCGTCAAAATCATCGCGGTCTTTTGCACAGCTTTCAAATCGTTCAACAAAGTCTTGGATGGCGGAGTACAAGTTTACCTTAAAGACATAATTGGTATCATCACCGTTTTTCTCCACGGTAAGACCGTAGTTTTCTGTAAGATAATCGTCATCGTAAAGGTCTTTTTGAAGCGCATTGGCAGCTTCAACGGCTTTTTTAACATCCAGAACATCGTCTATAGGCGGAATATCCTCGCCAGAAGCGCCGAAGGATTTAGTCATCGCGTCATAAATCGACCTGATCATATCCTCGTCAATCGTTTCCTTACCGTCGATATCTGCCAACAAAGCCTCTTCCAATTCTTCAGATATGTCAGTAGCGCTTATAACTGTGCCGTCGGAGCTTATAACCAATATTCCGTCATAAAGCAAAATATCCCCGCCCATGAAGGAAGTGCTGAAATTTACACTGTCTTCGTCGAGTTCAAACTTTATGTCCATGCTCATATTTGTATCGCCGCTTCCAAATGCGGCAGTGGCAATGAAGCTGTCCGCCTGTTCAAATGTTTTCTCAACAGCCTCGTCCAGCACCTCGGCTGTGGACTTCCCCATAAATGTGACTACCAAAAATGCCGCAACTGCAATCAGAAGCACGGCACAAACAGACACAATCGCAATAACCGCACCGTGACCCTTCTTCTTGGGTGCAGGGCACACATCCGCCGCAGCATTTCCAACCGGTGCGACAGTCTCAACCGCCGCCGGACTCTCGGCTTCTTCCGAGGTCTGCCTGTCTGACACCGCCTCTGAGACATCCGCCGCTATACCGGCTGTGCTTTCATCCGACACGGGTTTTTCTGAAAGCCCGGCACCTGAATTTTCAACGGCAGCCGAAATCTCCTGTTCTTCAAGCTTGGCGCCGCATTTCTCGCAGAAAACGGCATCTTCACGGTTTTCCGCACCGCAGGTTTTACAAAACATAGAGTACCTCCGAATGATGATATAGATTTTGGTGCTATCTTTGTTTTTTGCTTGATTCTATTATATATTATATAAGACGTTATGTCAATCTCTGCCGTCGGGAGCAGAATAATTCCGAAAACAAATGTATGGCGTCGATATATTGCTTTTTCAGAATGATTTATGTATAATTATATTATTAAACTAAGGAGAGTTATATGAAACTGCTTGAAGATAAAATCGTAAACGAAGGCAAGATATATCCCGGAAACATACTGAAAGTGGATTGCTTTCTCAACCATCTGATTGACATACGGCTATACAAGGAAATCGGCCGCGAATTCTATGATAAATTCAAAAACGAAGGTATCAACAAAATACTGACGATAGAGTCAAGCGGGATAGGCATTGCCTGCATCACAGCAGAGTACTTTGACTGCCCCGTTCTTTTCGCCAAAAAAAGTCCGTCAAAGAATATAGGCAATAATGTGTACTCTGCGAGCGTTGCATCCTTTACGCGCTCCGTCACAAATAATGTATATGTTTCGAGCGAATATCTGTCAAGCTCGGACAAGGTACTTATAATCGACGACTTTCTTGCAGTCGGAAACGCTGTCAAGGGGCTGATCGACATTATAAAGCAAGCCGGAGCAACTGCAGTCGGTGCAGGGATAGTTATTGAAAAGGGCTTCCAGGGCGGCGGAGACGAGCTGAGAAACAACGGTTTTCGGGTAGAAAGTCTCGCAATCATAGACCGCATGACCGATGAGGGAGAAATAACCTTCAGAAAACAGTAATTACACAAAAAATCCTGCCGGTATCGGCAGGATTTTTCTTTTATCTGTCTTCTCTGAAATACGGCAACCCCAGGTGAGCCGGCGGCTGATTGCTGCGGTTTTTGCGGGCGCTGATGACAACCAACACAACAATAGTTACCACATAAGGGAGCATCTTGATAAGCTCCTTTGAGCTCGATGTAAGTCCCGGAATATATACGCAGACAATATAAAGACCGCCGAAAAGGAACGAGCAGAGAATCGAGAGCTTGGGTCGCCAAAGAGCAAAAATTACTATGGCTATGGCAAGCCAGCCTCTGTCGCCGAAGCCGTCGTTTGTCCAGGCACCGCCGGTGTAATCCATGACAAAATACAAACCGCCGAGACCTGCGATAGCGCCGCCGACAATCGTTGACAGGTATTTATACTTTGTTACATTGACTCCCGCGGCATCGGCAGTAGCGGGGTTTTCACCCACCGCCCGGAGATTGAGACCGATATGCGTGCGGTTTAATACAAACGAAGTAACAATAGCTATAATTATCGCTGAATATGCGAGAAAACCGAATGACAGGAAGGTCTTTCCGAACAAGCCGAGTTTGTCGGCAAACGGCAGGCTTGCTTTATAATAAGAGGCCGTGGTGAGAAGGGATATGGAGCCGCTTTCACCGAAAAAGCTGAGAAGCGAACCGCCGAAGAAGTTTCCGATACCTATGCCGAGTGTAGTCAGCGTAAGACCGGTTACATTCTGATTTGCGCGGAGCGTAATCGTCAAAAAGCTGTATATAAGTGCCATAAGCGCCGAGCCCAACAGTGTTGACAAAAGCGGAATCAGCACACAGAGCGCGGCATTAGGATTTGCGGCAGTATGCTCATATATATAACCTCCGATAATACCGGAAATACCGCCGACATACATAATGCCGGGAATTCCAAGGTTAAGATTGCCGCTTTTTTCGGTAATTATCTCACCGGTAGCACCGAATAACAGCGGTATGCCCTGAATAATCGCGGCATTTATGAATAAGCAAATCGTTTCAAGCATTGATTTTTCCTTTCTTGACAGCTGTCAGTCAGTCTTTACCGTGCTTTGCGCGGAAATTCATCTTATAGTGAACAAAAAACTCACATCCGATAATAAAGAAAAGTATTATTCCGGTAAGGATATCAGATATGCTTTCATTTAAGGCAAGCTGAGTGGCGATCTCTCCCGCACCCTGCTGCAGGAATATGATAAGGCCCGATGTAAGCACCATCAGAATAGGATTGAACTTGGCAAGCCACGAAACCATAATGGCCGTAAAGCCCATGCCGCCCACAATATTCTTGGACACCGTATGGTGAGTGCCCGATACGAGCAAAAAGCCCGCAAGACCGCAGACAGCGCCTGAAAGCACCATGGTCCTGATGATGACGCGCTTGACATTTATTCCGATGTACTTTGCGGTGTTTTCGCTCTCGCCGACAACCGCGATTTCATATCCGTGCTTTGAATAACGAAGATATATAAACATCAAAACGGTCACCGCAACGACAATCAGGATATTGATAAGGTACTTCTGACCGAAAACATTGGGGAGCCAGCCAGACTCGGTCTTGGAATTGATAACTCCCATAACATTGGAGCCGCTCGGAACCCAAATCATAATTGCGAAGCCGACAAGCTGCATTGCCACGTAATTCATCATGAGGGTAAAAAGCGTCTCATTGGTATTCCACTTCGCCTTAAAGTACGCAGGCAGCACAGCCCAGATAACGCCCGCCGCAATGCTGGCAATCAGCATGACTATTATCAGCACGGCATTGTTGAGCCTGTCTCCGACATAGAACATCATCGCTGCGGAAGCGAGAGCGCCCACAAGCACCTGTCCCTCTGCGCCCGTGTTCCAGAACCTCATTTTGAAGGCCGGAGTGACAGCAAGGGAGATGCAAAGCAGAATAGAAGTGTTTTGCAGCAGCATCCAGAACTTTCTGCTGGACTTGAAGTTGCCGTCAAGCATAGCCGAGTATACCTGGAGCGGATTGTAACCGGTCATAAGCATTACGAAAATCGCTCCGACGACGAGTGCAAGAATAATTGCCGCCGCACGTATCATCCACGACTTCCACCAGGGTATCTGATTGCGCTTGGTAATATGGATAAGCGGCTCGTGTGCGCGCTTGTCAGTTTTTGTCATCAGAGTGTCCTCCGTCAGTCTTTGTCATAAGTAATCCTATCTCCTCTTTCGTGGCCGTTCTGCCGTCCACCACGCCCGTGATATGGCCGGAGCCGATAACAAGGATTCGGTCGCACAGCTCAAGAAGGACATCAAGGTCCTCGCCCACAAAAATTACGGCAACACCGCTCTCCTTCTGGCGGTTCAAAAGATTGTAAATCATATATGAGGAGTTGATATCAAGTCCTCTGACGGGATACGCCGCCATAAATACCTTGGGCGACGATGCTATCTCGCGGCCGACAAGTACCTTTTGAACATTGCCTCCCGACAAATTCCGCACCGGGGTGTTTGCGCTCGGCGTAACCACTTCAAGATTTTTGATTATCTCATCGGCAAGGCTTGCAGGCTCCTTGCGGTGAAGGAACATGGATTTTCCCTTTCGGTATGAACGCAACATCATGTTGTCAACAATATCCATATTTCCGACAAGACCCATTCCCAGTCTGTCCTCAGGTACAAACGAGAATCTGACGCCCAGCTCTCTGATTTCCAGCGGGGTTTTATCCTTCAATTCGGTAGACGAGCCGGTATCGGGATCAATATATGAAATGGAACCGTCTTCAATATGCTGAAGTCCCGCTATCGCCTCCAAAAGCTCCCGCTGACCGCTTCCGGCGATACCTGCGATTCCGAGGATTTCGCCCGAGCGCGCCTCAAACGACACATCGTCCAAAACCTTTACGCCCTCGCGGTTAATGCAGTTGATGTGGCTGACTGTCAGCCGCGTGACCGGGTTTATCGGCTCGCTTCTCTCTATATTCAGGCTTATCTTCTTGCCGACCATCATTTCGGTCAGCTCGGCTTCGTTGGTTTCGCTTGTCTTAACTGTACCGACATTTTCTCCGCGGCGCAAAACCGTTACCCTGTCGGAAAGCGCCATCACCTCGTGCAGCTTATGTGTAATGATAATTATCGCCTTGCCGTCATCCCTCATTTTACGAAGTACGTCAAAAAGCTTTTTGGTTTCCTGAGGCGTAAGAACGGCCGTCGGTTCGTCGAGAATAAGAATATCCGCGCCGCGATACAGAACCTTTATAATTTCTACCGTCTGTTTTTCGGAAACAGACATGTCGTAAATCTTCTTGTCGGGATCAATGTCAAAGCCGTATTTTTCGCTGATTTCTCTGACGCGCGCAGAGGCGTCCCGGCTTGTTTCCTTCAGTCCGAGAATAATATTTTCAGTTGCCGAAAAAACGTCAACCAGCTTAAAATGCTGATGAATCATACCGACATGGTAGTCAAAAGCGTCCTTGGGCGAACGGATAACGACCTCCTTATCGTCAATGTAAATATGACCTTCGTCAGGAAAATAAATGCCTGAAATCATATTCATAAGCGTCGTTTTGCCGCTTCCGTTTTCGCCGAGAAGGGAAAGAATCTCGCCCTTGTAAACCGTAAGATTTACGCTGTCGTTGGCAATTATCTTTCCAAACACCTTTGTAATGTTGTCAAGCCTTAATGCTACGTTACTCAAATCTTAATTTCCTCCGTTTTATTTTCAAAAAGCAAGTCTATGCGTATATAGGCTCATTTTTCAGAACAAAACAAATTAAAGCCGTAAGGCGGAGCTCTCGCTCCGCCTGTACGGGAATGCTATTTCTTTTTTATTACATCTCAGAAATGCCGTCAATGTACTTGATATCAAAGTAGGGAGCGCTTCTGAAGCCGTCGCCGGATTCGTTGAAGAAACCGTCTGCAATGACGTTTGTTTCGCCTGTGAAGTCGCCATCTACGTCAGCAAGATACTCTGTGAGGGTCGCGCCGTCAACAGTAAACTTGGAAGTATCGAACACCTTGAGAGTGCCGTCAAGCATTGCCTTCTTAGCTTCGTCAATCTTCGCCTGAGTACCCTCGGCAGCAACCTTATCGTTGAGCTCGGTGAGTACTACGCTACCCTCCTCGATGCCGCCGCACCAGTCGGTGGGAATAGCTTCTTTGTTGGTAACAGCGTCAATGATAAGGCGGAAGTAGGGAGCCCAGTCAATCTTAGAAGAAATAAGAGCTGTGTTGGGACCCATGGAAATGGTGCTGATGTTGTATGCAACATTGGGAACGTTCTTTTCCTCGCAGGCCTTGGGAGCGCCCTCGGAGTCAGCGTGCTGGCTGATAAGAACGCAGCCGCTGGAGATAAGCTTAAGAGCAGCCTCTTTCTCAAGTGCGATGTCAAACCAGCTGTTTGTATATGTTACCTTCATAGTTGCGCTTTCGCAAACAGAACGAGCGCCGAGGAAAAAGCTTGTCATACCGGAAACAACCTCAGCGTAGTCGAACGCACCTATGTAACCGATAACAGCCTGATCAGCGGTAATCTTAGAGTCGGCAATCATTTCGTTAAGCTTCATACCTGCGGCGATACCTGCAAGGTAACGGCCTTCGTAAATAGAAGCGAATGCATTGTGGAAGTTGTCGAGCTTCTCGACGTGTGCGCTTGTACCTGTAGCGTGGCAGAACTGAACCTCGGGAAATTCCTTAGCTGCCTGAATCATATAGCTCTCGTGGCCGAAGCTGTCGGCAAAAACGATTTTGCAGCCGTCGTCAGCAAGGTCTGCAGCTGCTTCGTAGCAAGAGTTGTCCTCGCCGATATTGGTCTTGAAAATGACCTGATCGTCGGAGAGCTTGAGCTCTTCCTTTACGGCGTTGGCAGCCTGCATAAAGTTGTTGTCGTAGGTGGAGTTCTCATCGTGAAGGAATATGAAACCGATTTTGAAGTCCTTGGAGATTCCGGTCTCTTCGGCGGTATTCTTTTCCTCTGTCTTTGCAGCAGAAGTGTCCTTGTCCTCAGTCGGTGTGCCCGTCTGAGTACAAGCGGCAAGTGCAAATACCATTACACAAGCCAGTAAAATTGAGATAAACTTTTTCATGTTCTTCCTCCTGAATTTTTTTGTATATTTTTTTAATACAAAACAACGTTAGGCGGCCGACGCCGCAGAAAAATACAAAAAGGACAGACAAAAAACGCCTGTCCTGCCGCAATAAACCCGATAGAGGTCCGTACCAATAGTCGCGGCTTTCCGGCGCCGCGGTAGAAACATTTGAACCTGTGGGCACGGCATAACAACCTGCCCGTAAATCAAATTTATATTGGCAAAACTTATAACCTATTCAATTCATACTTTGATAATATCACAAAAAAAGCCGCCTTGTCAACACAAAACGATATTTTTTTCAGTATGTTGTATGTTTGAGTGTACTCAAACGCAAAAATATATCAGTGAAAGCGCCCGGCAAAACAGAGATTTATATTGACAAAATTCTGTCTTCATGATATATTTTATAAAACAAAATGCATCCCGTATGGGGGAGTAGTTGACGCGTAATTTTGCGTTTCAAGTCAACATTCATGGCGGCGTAAATATAATTAAGCCGTCTGGCTTGAATGAAATAACCAGACCCATGCACAATATGATTGTACGACAGCATCATACTTGTGCACGGGTCATTTTTATATATACATAAGCTTAACCGAAAGGAAGAAATCCATGAAGTATTACCTTGAAGAAGCAGGCACAGTGCTAAAACAGCTGGAAAGCGATATTAACGGACTGAGCTCGCAGCAGGCAGAAGCCCGACTGGCGCAAAACGGCCCCAATGAGCTCCGCGAGGCAAAAAAGATACCTCTTTGGCGCCGCTTTTTACGCCAGATGGCAGACCCCATGATTATTATCCTGCTTATCGCCGCCGTCGTTTCGACAGTCACTGAAGCGATTTCCTCAAGCGGCGCTTTCTTCCCCACCGACGCGGTCATTATACTCGCAGTGGTCATTCTGAATGCCGCGCTCGGTGTTTTCCAGGAGAGCAAGGCGGAAAAGGCCATCGAGGCTCTCAAGCAAATGACGGCGGCCACAAGCAAGGTCGTGCGCGACGGCAGACTGACAACCGTACATTCAAGCGAGCTTGTGCGTGGAGACATCATTCATCTTGAAGCAGGAGACGCAGTGCCCGCCGACGCGCGGATAATAGAAAGCGCAAGCCTCAAGCTCGAGGAAGCGGCTCTGACGGGAGAAAGCGTACCGGTCAGCAAGTATGTAGATTTGCTCAACCTGAATGAAAGCGACGATATCCCGCTCGGCGACCGCAAAAATATGGTTTACACCGGCTCCACCGTTGCTTACGGACGAGGCGTCGCTGTAGTAACCGAAACCGGTATGAAAACCGAAATGGGGAAAATCGCCGACGCTCTCGACAATGCTTCGGACTCAAAGACACCGCTTCAGCAAAAGCTTGCGGAACTGAGCAAGGCGCTGTCGTTTATCGTACTCGGTATTTGCGTCTTTATATTTATTCTGCGCATTGTGACAAACCTCGGCGCTATCGACTTTTCTTTTGCTCTCGACAGCTTTATGATAGCCGTTAGTCTCGCAGTGGCGGCAATTCCGGAGGGACTTGTTGCGGTAGTAACTGCCGTACTCAGCATCGGCGTCACCAAAATGAGCAAAAAGAACGCCGTTATTCGCAAGCTGACGGCTGTCGAAACGCTCGGCTGCGCGCAAATAATCTGCAGCGACAAGACCGGCACACTCACTCAAAACAAAATGACGGTGGTCGAGACATACGGGACCGAAAAGCAACTGCTCGCCCGTGCTATGGCGCTCTGCAGCGACGCCGAGCTTGACCGCGAAACCGAAAAAGCCGTCGGCGAACCCACGGAATGTGCCCTCGTAAACTTCGCTTTCAGCGAGGGTCTCGACAAAAACGAGCTCAAGCAACAGGCTCCGAGAATAGCAGAGGCACCCTTCGACAGCGTCAGAAAGATGATGAGCACCGTTCATGACGAAAGCGGGAAGGTAATACAGTACACCAAAGGCGCGCCCGATGAAATACTCAAGCGCTGCACACAATGTATTATCGACGGCAAGGCGGTGGAGCTCGACCAACGCCTGCGGGAGAACATTCTCGGCCAAAACAAGGTAATGGCGGACAAGGCGCTCAGAACGCTGGCGGCGGCTATGAGAGTGTATAAAGAGCTTCCCGAAGACACTCAGCCGGAAGGCCTGGAGCAGGACCTCGTTTTCATCGGACTGTGCGGCATGATAGACCCCGTGCGCGATGAGGTCAGATATGCAATAAGCGAGTGCCGGCAAGCAGGCATACGACCGATAATGATAACCGGAGACCACCGCGATACCGCTGTTGCAATCGCTATGAATCTCGGTATAATACAAAGTCCCGATGAAGCCATAACGGGAGCCGAACTCGACAAAATCAGCGAGGAGGACTTTTTGCAGGCTGTGCAAAAGTACAGCGTATATGCCCGTGTTCAGCCGGAGCACAAGGTGAGAATAGTTAAGGCTTGGCAGCAAAACGGCTATGTGACCGCAATGACCGGAGACGGCGTAAACGACGCGCCGAGCATAAAGAGCACAGATATCGGAATAGGAATGGGCATTACCGGCACCGATGTAACAAAAAATGTTGCGGATATGGTGCTTGCCGACGACAACTTTGCAACGATAGTGGGCGCAGTCGGCGAAGGCAGACGCATATATGACAACATCAGAAAAGCGATTCAGTTTTTACTCGGCTCAAACCTCAGCGAGGTGCTGAGTATTCTCGCGGCAACCATAATGAACTTTACTATCCTAAAGCCTGTTCATCTTTTGTGGATAAATCTAGCCACCGACTGCTTCCCCGCCCTGTCGCTCGGAGTGGAGGAGGCTGAGGACGATATAATGAAGCGCGCCCCGCGAAAAACCTCCGACGGAATATTCTCGGGCGGTGTCGGCTTCAACGTCTTGTATCAGGGCGTGCTCGTAACTCTGGTAACGCTTGCCGCATACTTTATCGGTGCCCGTATTGAAACAGGCTCATGGGCGGTCGTCAACTCCGGACACGGTATGACAATGGCGTTTCTGACTATGAGCATGGGTGAAATATTCCAGAGCTTCAATTCGAGAAGTATAAACGGTTCCAGCGTCAAGCTGCTTCTCTCCGGCAAGCACAACAAGCTGCTTTTCGCGGCGATGGCAAGCTCGCTTGTGCTGACAACCGCGGTTATATATATTCCCTTTCTCAAAAACGCTTTTGAATTCACGGCGATAGGCGCCGGCGAATATTTTATCGCCCTGGGGCTCGCCTTCTCTGTCGTGCCTGCAGTCGAGCTTATCAAGTATCTGAAAGGCAGAAAAGGCAAAAAAACAATCACATAAGACTGACTAACGCTGCCTCCTATGGCCAAATCCGGTCATTCAAAACATTGAAATAGGAATTGTCAAACAGGCGTAAAGCTTACCAAGCGGTGCAATACAGTTTTCTGCCGCCCATAAGCCATAAGCAAAAATGTCGGGATAAACTGTTGTGTTTTTCTCGATATTGTGGTATTATTTTCATACAGTTTATTTTAACGATATGTATTATCGGCTGATGAAAACGAGGTGGCAGGTTGATGGAGCTTCGCAAAAAGATTTCTTTTATTCGCTATTCCACTGTTGCAGCGCTGATTCTCATTCCCGTGACGGTTGTACTTAAGTATTTCTTATTCACCGACCGCATCGGGGACGACGGATTCTTTGCAAAGGGCGATGAGGTGCCTTATATTTTTTCATTTATTTGGTTTGCCGTTGTCTTGGCATTTCTTATCTTCGGCTTTAGCTACAGGATAAAGTTTTGCGACTATTCCTCTGATTCCGTAAACCTTAACGATCTCAACGGAGATATAACAAACAAGGTCATCAGCGGTTCAAACGGCTCTGTCTATCATTCGCATCCCGCCTCCAGAATGGTTTTCAGTCCTTATAAGTTTCCGGCAGTGATGTTTGCAAATGCCCTCTGCGGACTTCTCATGCTTGTGTCGGCGGTTTTCCCCATAGCGCTGAGTGGCTCAGACAATCCCTTGAATGCTCTCGGCATAGTCACCTGCGGCCTCAGACTCCTCTGCGCGGCGTATTTCATAGTAATGGCATTAAAAAAATCGCGATTTAACAAAAAATCCATGCAGATATCGGCTCTGATTCTTCCGATATGGGCTATTTTCGAAATAATCAGTCTCTTTTTCAGCCTTAACAACCTCGCCAACATTTTCACGTATATATTCCGTTTTCTGGCAGTATCGTTTATAGCGCTGTTCTTTATCACCGAAGCAAAATTCACACTGTCAAACCCCACTTACTACTCTCTTTCAAAATATGTGGCATTCGCGCAGGCGGCTGTGATTTTCAGCTCGGCTTCCTTCGTTTCGACCGCCTTTGCCGCTCTCGCTGGCAAAGAATACATTCCTCTGCAAAGCGCATTTATAGATCTCGCTTTTCTCGGAGTTTTTGCCTACATAGTGATAAAGCTTGTCAAAGTAAATCTATACTTTAATTCGCACCCGCGGATTTTCGAGGTAATGAAGTGATTGAATAAAAAAGAGAATGATGTTATCATTCTCTTTTTTATTTCTTACGCTCACTTTGCACTGTATCTGCGATTCTCTTCTCTGTTTGCCGTGTTTGAGCTTTTCACCCTCTCCCTCCCCTTCGTCCCTCTCCCTGCCTTTTGCCTTACTTGCCTTTCCGGTCACTTGTTATTTATGTCGGTGACACGGTGATTTGACATTAACCTTCGTTTGCACAGGAGAAATATAATATGGATTACACTCATATCCTATGGGATTTCAACGGCACTATACTTGACGATGTGAGCGTCGGTATCAACGCCATAAATGTCCTTCTGAAGCGCAGAAAAATGCCGATCATTTCCTCGCAGGAGGAATACCGTGCGAAATTCTGTTTCCCCGTCATTGACTATTACAGAAAACTCGGTTTCGATCTGCAAAAGGAGCGCTTCGAGGATATTTCAGTCGAATGGGTTAAGGAGTACAAACACTTTTTGGCACAGGCGGGACTGAGAAACGGGGTAAAAAAAGCGCTGGAAACAATACAAAATTCAGGCAAAAAGCAGCTGATTTTGTCAGCAACCGAGAGAAAAATGCTTAAAACCCAACTGAAATCCCTGAAAATCGAGTCGTATTTTGACGATATTCTGGCTCTTGACGACATATACGCCGCAGGAAAAACAGAGCTCGCAAAGAATTGGCTAGAACGCGAGAAGCCCGGCAAAGCCATAATTATCGGCGACACCGACCACGACTATGAGACCGCAAAAGCGCTTTCGGTTGACTGCCTGCTTATCGCCGGCGGACATCAAAGCAAGCAAGGCCTTATGTCGCTGTGTCCCAACACCTTTGACAGCATTCCCGAGGCCCTCGCTTCAATCGGTATAACTATATAAGCGATATGATGAAATAATATGACGCATCAAAGGCGCCTGCCGGACAATTATTCGGTCCGACAGGCGCCTTTATTCTGATTTTCTTTAACCCCTACAAACATGAAGCCTCATGCTTGTATAGGGCGGCACACAAACAAACGTCGTCACCACGCCATAAAAAATAACGTCAGTGCGACAAAAAGCAAGTGATATTCAAATACAAAGATATTTAATTTCGGGCACGCATGGCGGCGATTTTCAATATAAGCGCAACTGTTTTAGCGTCCTCTATCTCGCCGGAAAGTGCCATATCGCAAAGTTTTTCAAAGGGCACTTTTTTGATGGTCAGAAATTCGTCCTCGTCAAAATCGGTCGCCGTAAAGCGGACGTCCTCGGCAAGGTAAAGATATATGCATTCGTCGCAGATACCGACGCTGGAATAAATCCTGCCAAGCGGCAAAAGCGGCTTATCCGAGACAAGTCCGGTTTCCTCGCGCAATTCTCTGACGGCGGCGGAATACGGCTCCTCTCCCTCCTCAAGCTTGCCTGCCGGAAGCTCGCAAAGCTCTCTGCCAAGGGCATAGCGGTACTGTGTAACAACGCTGACCATATCGTTCTCATCTATCGCAGCGATACAAACCGCTCCCTTGTGGCGCACCACCTCTCTGACGGATGTTTTGCCGTTTTCCAGCAGTACGCTGTCGCGGTAAACCTTTATCACCTTGCCGTCAAAAATCATTTCGCCTGAAATTTTCTTTTCCATGTTATCCCTTCCCCGTTATTCATTCTGTTTATTTGTAATAATTTGAGTCTGACCGGCATATGCTCAAATACAACATTTCCCTTTATAAATATTATTACCGTACTGTAAGGAAAAGCTATGACAAAAGCCGACATAATCAAGGCTGCCGCCGCTGCGGCAATTATCATTCTGGCAATACTGTCAGCTACCCGGGACTCCGGTGAAAACTCGCTGACAGCCGTTTCCGGCAAAATAACCGAATCGATAAAAAGCAATCCGGAAATTGCCGCGGTATTCGGACTTGCCGACGAGAGCGCCGAATTTGCATGACGACGGCAATAAAAGCCGGGCGGCTGAGGATAAACCTATTATCGATAATACCGTTCGTTATTCTTTACATACTCAACCCGCCGTATGTAATGCCGGTACTGCTGTTCTCCGCCGCCGTTCATGAATGCGGCCATATAATCGCCGTAAAAGCCTGCGGCTCCCAAATAAAGCGCTTTGAAATACATCTGTTGGGTGCAAAAATTGTCCTCGGCGGCAAGCTGATAAGCTACAAAAAGGAAGCTCTGATATTTGCCGGCGGCGGACTGGCAAATCTTTTTACGGCGGCATTAACCTTTATTTTTATCCGCCGTTATCCCTGCGAGCAGTTCTTTTTTCTTTTTTACTGCAATCTGTTTTTTATGCTTTTCAATCTTTTGCCGCTGTACTCGCTCGACGGATACGGTCTGATAAAATCTCTGGTTCTTCTCAAGGCAGAGCCGGATACGGCCGAAAAGATAATGAAAATAATATCGACAGTCTGCCTGACCTGCGCCGTATGCGCGGCGGTTTATATAGCGTATATAACAAAATACAATATTTCACTCTGCATAATTGCCGCAAGGCTGTTCATGCTCGGCGCTTCGGAAAAAAAATAAAGGCTGCGGTCAAAACCGCAGCCTGTTATTTATGCTCCGAGAGAATTGAGCTTCTTTGTAAACTGGCACTTTTTGCGTGCGGCTGTGTTCTTATGAACATGACCCTTAGCAACTGCCTGGTCGAGCTTCTTGACGGCTTCCTTGTATGTAGCCTGTGCAAGCTCCTTATCGCCTGCTGCAAGAGCTGCTTCATACTTCTTGAAGGATGTCTTCATAGCTGAAATGACCATCTTATTCTCAAGAGTCTTCTTTTCTGTGATCAAGACTCTTTTCTTTGCAGATTTAATATTCGGCATCGTTTACCTCCCTAAATAGTATTTCATATCACCCGACCATGATATCACACATGTTTACAAAATTCAAGTACTTTTTGAAGAATTATTATATTTTTGCTTATGAATTTTACCCAAGCGGCATGCATAGAATTTATAAAGTACCTGTAAAGTGTCAATAATTTACAGTACTAACTAAGCAAAGGGACGAATGAAAAAAATGAAAAATATAAGAACGGATTTGGCGCTTGAGGCGCACGAGACCGCCGTATCCTCAGGCCAAGAAGCAAACGGCGTAAAGTTCAGCGAAAGCGATATTGACGGATACAAGCTGACGACAGTAAAGATATTAGACGAACAGGGCGAAAAGCTGACCGAAAAAAAGCGCGGCACATACAGCACGCTCGAAATCGGCAAGCCGTGGACCGATACTCCCGATGAATTCAAAAGCAAGGTCTATTCTCTGTCAAAGCTGATAAAACATATGGCCGGCGAAGCTTCCGTGGGCTCGGTACTGGTGATCGGACTGGGAAACAGAACCATCACCGCAGACGCAATCGGGCCGTATGCCGTAGAAAAGCTGCTTGTCACGCGCCATCTGAAGCAGGAAAAAGCGACCGTGTTTGACGGGCTGGGGCTGACGGATCTTGCGGCGCTTGCCCCGGGTGTGCTCGGACAAACAGGCATCGAAAGCGCCGACATCATCAAAAGCGTCATAGACTCAATAAAGCCTTCGGTACTCATAGTAATAGACTCTCTGGCGGGCCGAAGGCTTTCCAGGCTTGCAACCACAGTTCAGCTAACCGACGCAGGGATAGCTCCCGGCTCGGGCGTGGGAAATCACAGACACGAAATTTCCAAGGAAAATATGGGCATCCCTGTAGTGTCTATCGGCGTTCCCACCGTGGTGGACGCCGCAACGCTGGCTTATGACGCGGTGCGCGATTCATCCGGCGCCGAGGATATATCTTACGAAGATATCAAGCGCTCACTGATAGGTGAAAATCTGAATTTTTTCGTAACACCGAAGGAAACCGACATGATAATGTCCTCCTTAGCGACGCTCATTGCGTATGCAATCAACACGGCATTTAACCCTTCTCTGAGCTATGAGGAAATAATGTCTTTAGCGGGTTAGCCTGCTCAGACGGAAAGGAACGGTCGATTTATGCAACAGCACCCGAGACTTGCGGCATTTCTGAAATATGCCGCTATATACGCCATTATCCCGACTGTATTTACGGCAGGGATAGTCACGGTGTTTGCAACCGACACATCGGGAGCGGAAAACGCAAGGCTGATAGCACGGCAAATAATGGACGACAGTTCTCCGACTGTCATGATAAAGCTGTCAAAAGAACTGTCAGAGGTATTTTCACCTGTCGGAGAAACAGACGAACTGCCGGAGGGAACCGTAGAGGTCGCATACGCCAAAACAGACGAGCCCGCAGGAATAGAGGAGGCCGTGGAACGAATTGATGACTCGGATACGGAAAAGGGATTGCCGGTAATAAAAACCGCTCTTTCGGTCAATCAGCTTTTCTCAAACCAGACAAGCTATGAAATATCGCCGCAGGATTTTTTAGACGCGCCTTATCCCTTTAAGGGAGAAAGCATAGGAGACGATCCGATAGTACTGGTACTGCATTCCCACGCGACGGAAGCATTCTTCGATTCAAAGACAGCGGACGGAGATTTGCTCGGATACTACGACGATGACACTCCCACAAGATCGGAGGATATAACCAAAAATGTAGTCAGAGTAGGTCAGGTATTCTGCGATACACTAACAAAAAACGGAATACCCAACGTTCACTCAGAGGAGCTGCACGACCTGAACGACTACAACAACGCATACGGGAACGCCCAGAAGACAATCGAAAAATACCTGAAAAAATATCCGAGCATCAGATACATCGTTGACATACACCGCGACTCGATAATTCGCACCGACGGCGAGAAAATCGCCCCTACAGTGCAAATCAACGGCAAGGATACTGCCCAGATAATGATAGTCGCAGGGACGGACGAGAGCGGCTACTCTCATCCCAACTGGCGCTCAAACTTCTCGGTATTCTTCAAATACAAGGCTATGACAGACGAGGCTTATCCCGGCTTGATGCGCCCCGTCAATGTAAGAAAAGTGCGCTTCAATCAGCACTATTCAAGCGGCAGTATGCTGCTGGAAATAGGCTCCTGCGGGTCCACCCTCGCCTCCTGCGAAAACGCCGCCGCACTTGCGGCCGAGCAATACGCAAATTTGATACGCCGGTATGAATAGAAGAAGCCCTCTCTCTAAGAGGGCTTTTTTTCTTGCAGATTGTTTATAAAGCAGAGCGCCTTGTCGAACAATTCGGCGTCGCTTTCAAAGGTCAGCACTTCGGCAGCATCGTCGGCTTTCACCCAGCAAAGCTCGCTTATCTCGCTCTCCTGAGGCTTTTCCCTGCCGCCGGTCGGACGCGCCGTGAAATACACGACATCCTTCATAACGTTCTTTGCGGGGGAATATGTTTCTACCTCCCGAAAGCCGTCTATAAACTCGACCTCAAGGCCGGTTTCCTCCGATATCTCCCTTTTCGCGGTATCGTATTCGCTTTCTCCCTGCTCGACATGACCCTTTGGAAAGGACCAGTGCCCGGCGGTCTGATGCACCAAAAGCACCTCGGTAACATCGCCGTTTTTACGGAAAATAAGCGCACCGCACGATTTTTCAAATTTCATTTTATCTCCAGCCTGTCTTTTTTGTTATTTTATCACAAAAAACAAGCCCTGTAAACCGACTATTCATCAAAATAAAGGGGCGGCATCTTGTTTTTTTTATTGTATTTGGAGTGAGTGTATGCTAAAATAAGGAAAAAGAAAATGGGTATAATTGCGAACACGAAACGCGACAAAAGAAAGGTTTACAAATGCAACATAACAAAAAGTCGTATTTGCCTGCGATAATCAACTTACTTGCCTATGCCGCGGGATATATCCTCCTCTATCTTATCCACATGTTCTCGGACAGCCCTTACTTAATATTGTTTTTCTATATTTTCATTCCGCTTTGCATAACGCTGTACGCCTTTATATACTCTGCCAGACTGGCAGGACGACTCGAACTGCCGCCTGCACGAAAAAGACTTGTACTGCTCGGAGTATTTGAGCTTCCGCTGATACCTCTCACGCTGGTGCTGCTTATTTCCGACCTTATACGCGGCTGTGAAATACTTTTTTCCGACTATACGTTTCTGATAGTAATCGCACTGATTATTCTTATCTCAGTCCTTTGCGGCTGCAACCTGTCCGGAAGACTGCGCAATAAACGCAAAAAGGGCTGAAAGCAACAAAACAGACTAAGGCGAACGAAAGGGACGCTTTATGAATGAATTAAAGAAATTTGCGGCCGGTGCGGACAATCCCAAATGGGCCGACATGATAACGCGCTCGACTCCGCTATACAAGCGCGAGGGCGATATAAGAGACGAATTTACGCGCGACTACACGAGAATACTGCACTGTACTGCCTTTCGCAGGCTGAAGCACAAGACTCAGGTATTCTTTTCGCCGCAATCAGACCATATCTGTACGCGCATTGAACATGTTCTGCTGGTAGAATCGACAGCAAGTTCAATCGCGGCGTCGCTCGGGCTGAATCTTGAGCTTACCAGAGCCATAGCGATAGCTCACGACCTGGGGCATCCCCCCTTCGGCCATAAGGGGGAAAAGACAATCAAGGAGCTCTACCGCAAGTACGTCGGCGAGGATTTCTGGCATGAAAAGAACGGGGTTTTTATAGCCGACAACACAGAGCTTCTGTCAGACGACGAGGACGACCGCCAGCCGCTAAATCTGACATACGCCGTAAGAGACGGCATAATTTCCCACTGCGGTGAAACTACGGACCGCAAGCTGTTCCCGAGAGCCGAGGCTATCAGGCTTGAGGATTTCAACAGTCCCAACTGCTATCCGCCCTTTACCTACGAGGCTTGCGCCGTCAAAATGAGCGACACCATTTCTTACATCGGGCGCGATATCGAGGACGCGATAAAGCTGAAAATTCTCGACGAGGCAAAGCTGAAGGAATTAAGCGAGCTTTTCGAAGGCTATACTCACAAGCGCTTTAACAACTCTTTTGCAATCAATCATTTAATAACCGACATTTGTCAAAATTCAAACGAGCAGAACGGAATGTCCTTTTCTGCCGAAACTGCCGCAATGCTCAAGGAGCTGAAAGAATTCAACGGCAGGAATATTTATCAAAACGAGCGTGTCGTCCGCGCCGACAAGTATTTTGAACTTATCATTAACGAGATATTCAATCTGCTCGGCAGCTGCTTTGACGGCGACAACACGCTAAACAGAGTCAAAGAGACGCTTGAAAGATATCCAAACATTATGAACTCGTCTTCATTCATAGGCTGGCTCAGGACCTACAGCGGGACACCGCAGATAAGCTTACTGAAGGAAAAGCCTATATACGACTTTTCCAACCGCACAAGCTACTTTAAAGCCGTGCTCGACTATATTTCGGGAATGACCGACAAATACGCAATCGACACCTACAACGCTATCATCAGCTTCTGAAAAGGATAATAAAAACATGATAATAATCGGTGAAAAACTTAACAGCTCAATACCGAGCTCATTCTCGGCTATGCAGGAAAAGGACAGCGAAAAGCTGACAGATATCATTAAAGCTCAAAAGGACGGCGGGGCAAGCTTTCTTGACGTAAATGCCGCGCTCTGCTCCGACGAAGCCGAAACAATTAACTATATCATAGATCTGATCAAAGAAAACACCGACTGCGGCATAATGCTCGACAGTCCCGACCCGAAAATACTCGTAGGTTGCATCGACAGCTGCGAAAACCGGCCTGTAATAATCAATTCCGTTACCTGTACGGAGCGCTTTGACGAGGTAGTGCCGGAGGTGCGCAAGAGACTGGACTGCGGAGCGGATATCTCGCTGGTGGTTCTCCCGATAACCGACCTCGTCCCCTCAACAAACGAGGAACGCCGCGAAAATATCGATGTGGCAATGAAAAAACTGCGCGAGGCCGGCATACCCGACGAAAGAATATATATGGATCTTATAACGGAATCAATAGCCACCGACACGGAAGCCGCAAACCGCTTCTTTGATTCGCTGACATATACGAAAGAGACCTACCCCGATGTGAAAACCACATGCGGACTGAGCAATATTTCCTTCGGTCTGCCCGAAAGAGCAAAGATAAATCAGGCGTTTCTCTCAATCGCGCTTTCGCTGGGTCTTGACAGCGCCATAATGAACCCCGCCTCTAAAGATATGCTGTACGCCATGTACTCCGCAGAGCTTGTGTGCGGCAGGGACGATTTCGGCATGAACTACATTTCATATTACAGACAGGCCAAGGAACAGTAAAGATGAAGGTGCTTACTTTTGCGTTAGGAGCGCTTTTGACGAACACCTATATATGCATAGATGAGGCCTCCGAAAGCTGTATTGTTATCGATCCGGGACTTGACGGAGACGGAATATACAAAAAGATAACCGAACGCGGACTGACGCTCACCGATATATTACTGACTCACGGTCATTTCGACCACGCGCTCGGGGTTAAGACGCTGAGAGACGCAACAGGAGCAACCGTATGGGTGGGAGCCGCCGACGAAAGCCTTTTGTATCTTCCTGAACGCAATTGTGCAGATTTATTTTTCCCAAAGGACTTCGACTACCCTTCTGTACATGCAGACAGGTTCATCAAGACCGGAGACGAAATAAGGCTGGGCGCAAATACTTTCAGAGTAACAGAGACACCCGGCCACACCGAGGGCAGTGTGATTTTTGATACGGGAGAGTACCTATTTACCGGCGACACGCTGTTCGCAAACGGCTTCGGTCGAACCGATCTTTACGGCGGCAATATGACCGCGCTGCTGGCATCGCTTCGCAAGATACAGGCTCTTTCCGGAGAAAGAAAGGTACGCACCGGCCACGGCAATTCCTCTACCCTGTCAAAAGAGAGAAAGAATATCGAGGATATTCTCTATAACTACTCATAACTTGCGAAAAGAGATGAAGTATGTATGGATGAAATAGAAATAAACTTTATCGAAAAAGCCGCGGCGGCACTGTTCAACGGTATCGGCAGATACAGCGTCGGAGTGGCATGTCTCGACAA
Organism: Bacillota bacterium; assembly: GCA_029006345.1. Lineage (GTDB taxonomy): Bacteria > Bacillota > Clostridia > Oscillospirales > SIG627 > SUG1173. Next base: position 3,221 of record JAQXGK010000092.1, on the reverse strand, counting down.
AGGCAATTATTCTTCCCACACCGTCGGCGGCGCCGCAGTCAAACGAAGCGCTTCCGTTATAAAGCTGTATATTCTGCTGGCATTTTTGCAGTGCCGCGAGGTTTCGGACATTTCACACAGGGAATACGGGCTTATATACGACATGATAACCCTAAGCGACAACGAGGCAACAAATGCACTTATCGATATGCTGGGGATGGACAAAATAAATGCGGTCATCAGCCGGTACGGCTTCAGCGGCACACGGCTCGAACGGAAAATGCTTGATTTTGAAGCAGTCGAAAACGGTCTTGACAACTATACAAGCGTGCAGGATGTTCTGAAATTTCTGAAGATGGCGTACACGGGAGAATTCGGCAAGGACAAGTCGGATCTCATCTATGAAATAATGAAGGAGCAGCAAAACCGCTCAAAGCTCGCTCTTCTGCTGCCCGACGGAGTATCATATGCCGGCAAGGCCGGTGAGCTGGATCCCGAACCCGACCGCGGCGGAGTTGAAAACGACGCGGGAATAATAGCGCTTTCAGACAAGGTGTTATTTATAACGGTCTTGATTTCAAGCGTCAGGGAACCCGACAGGGCAAGAGAGGCAATTGCTAAATTCTCTAAAGCTACTTACGATTTATACAACGAACAGGGGCAAACATTCAAATGAAAATAGTATCTTATGAGATAGGACATATTGAAAGCGAGCTTATCACTCCCTTTTGCACGGCGCTGAGAACAACGACATGCACAAACTCCATAGGCTTGACTGTAAAAACCGACGAGGGCTTAACCGCCTTCGGCGAAGCAGCGGGAGTAACCGCCGTAACGGGTGAAACCAACGAAACCATCACAAAGGCTCTGACAGAGCACATCATGCCCGTGCTGCTCAATCGGGACATTAATGACTTTGAAGCTCTCTTATCCGACATAGCAGAAAGCTGTCCGCACAACGGCAGTGCAAAGGCGGCGGCTGATATAGCTCTATACGACCTTGTTTCCAAGGTTAAGGGACTGCCGCTGTACAAATTTTTAGGCGGCGACAATGCGGTGCTTGAGACCGATCTGACGATTTCCCTCGGCGATATCGACAAGATGGTACAAGACGCCGTTGACGCAGTAGCCCGCGGCTTCAGTTCATTGAAAATAAAGCTCGGAAACGACGCGGCACTGGATATAGAGCGAATAAGCGCAATACGGAATGCAGTCGGAAATGACATACTTCTTCGCGCAGACGCAAACCAGGGCTGGATGCCTGAGGAAGCGGTCAGAATCATCGGTCAGATGGAGGACAGGGCGCTGAATATCGAATTGGTGGAGCAGCCGGTCAAGGCACACGATATCGACGGAATGGCGTTTGTCACCCAAAATACAAAAACTAAAATTTTAGCGGATGAATCGGTCTTTTCTCCCGACGACGCAAAAACAATCATCGAGCGTCATGCCGCCGACCTCATCAACATAAAGCTGATGAGAACAGGCGGAATTGCAGGCGCGCTGAAAATATGTCAAATCGCAAAGTCGGCAGGAGTTGAGTGCATGCTGGGATGTATGCTTGAAAACTCCGTAAGCGTCACAGCCGCATGCCATCTCGCCGCGGCAAGAAAAGACGTCATCACGCGAATCGATCTCGACGCACCGTTTTTAACTAAAAAAGCTGTGCCGCCGACCGACGCAAAATTTGAAAACGGCAGAATAACACTTGCTTCGACGCCCGGTCTGGGTATAAACTAATCTGAACAAAGAAAAAATAACAGCGCCCGCCGGGCGCTAAAGGAAAGGTATAAAAAACAATGAAAACCATCAACTACGGCATTATAGGATGCGGACTTATTGCGGACTGGCACGCACAAAGCGTAAAAATTCTCGAAAAAACCAAGCCGGTAAAGCTTTACGCAGTGACAGACACGGTAGCCGAGCGAGCAAAGACATTTGCCGACAAGTACGGAATTAAGGTATTTGCATCGGTAGAGGAAATGCTCTCCTCCCCCGAAATCGATGTGGTTTCGATATGCACTCCCAGCGGATTCCATTCCTCGCTCGCCTGCGACGCGGCTCGCCACGGCAAGAACATAGTCGTCGAGAAGCCGATGGCAATCACCAAAGAGCAGCTTGACGAGGTGGAAAAGACCTGCGACCGGTACAACGTCAAGCTGTCGAGTATATCACAGCTCAGATACGAAAACGGCATTGTCAAAACCCGCGAAGCCATCAGAAGCGGAAAGCTCGGCAAGATGGTCTGCGGCGACGTATATATGAAGATGTACCGTTCGAAGGAATACTACGCAAACGGCGGCTGGAGAGGCACAATCAAGCTCGACGGCGGCGGAGCGCTCATGAATCAGGGAATTCACGGCGTCGACCTTTTGCAGTACATTATGGGACCCGTCAAGTCGGTATATGCCAAGTGCAAAACGCTGGTTCATTCGATAGAGGTCGAGGACACCGCTATAGCGCTGATTGAATACGAATCCGGTGCGCTCGGAACTATAGAGGCAACCACATCGGTTTATCCCGGTTACGCAAAGCGCTTTGAATTTCACGGTGAAAAAGGTACTATAAAGCTTGAGGAAACAAGCTTTCTCGAATGGAATATCGAAGGCGAGGAAAAGCCGGAGGATATCGAGATAGTAGGTTCCACAACGCACAATTCCGCAAATCGTCCCGACGGAATAGCGCTCGACGGACATATTCTGCAGATAGGCGACATGATCGACGCGCTGACAGAAAACAGAGCTCCGTTTATCGACCAGCACGAAGGCAGAAAGCCTGTCGATATAATTCTCGCCATTTACGAGTCAAGTGCAAGCGGCAAGCCGGTTGATCTTGCCGAATTTGTAAAAAGATAATGTCTATAAAGGGTGACAGAGCCGAGCAGCTCTTTCTGGAGGGGTACAACTGCTCGCAGGCGGTAGCAGGCGCCTTTGCCGACGAGATCGGACTGCCGTTTGAAAAGACAATAATGCTGATCAGCGGCTTCGGAGGCGGTTTTTCACGTGCGAGGGAGGTATGCGGCGCCGTATCAGGAGGAGTTTTCGTGCTCTCGGCACTGTACGGCTATACTGATGTAAATAACGCTGCGCTCAAGAAGAACTGCTACACGGTTGTAAGGCGTCTGATGGAGCTTTTCAAAAAAGAATGCGGTTCGTGCGTTTGCCGCGACCTTCTGGGGCTCAAGGCAGGAGAGGATACATCGATTGATCATATATCTCACCGTACCGGCGAGTTTTACGGCA
>JAQXGK010000091.1 GCA_029006345.1 Bacillota bacterium | reverse complement strand
GTCGATATTATATTTGATATCGTAATACTTCTCGATTTTAAGCCGGCCGTCCTTGTACTCAAAGCAATGACCGCCGAGAAGTTTATAAACATCCCTGAAAAACGTATTTTCATTGGGAATATATTCAAAGCAAAGGTAATCGGGAAGAAGCTCGGCACGAAAGTCTTTCTTAAAATCAGGATTGGGCAGAAAGGATTTGATTTCGCTGCCGAACATAAAGGCCTTATCGGTCTTATAATAATAAAACGGCTTTATACCGAAAATATCACGGGCGCCGAAAAGCGTCTGTGTTTTTTTATTCCATATGACGAAGGCATACATTCCGCGCAGTTTATCAAGAATGCCCTTGCCGTACTCCTCGTAGCCGTGAAGAATGGTCTCGGTGTCGGAATTCGTCTTAAAAACATGTCCCTTCGCAATCAGCTCTTCCCTGAGTTCGCGGTAATTATATATCTCTCCGTTAAACGTGATGACCGCACTTGAGTCCTCGTTGCACATAGGCTGGCTGCCGCCGTCCAGATCAATTATCGACAGGCGTCTGAAGCCGAGGGCAATATCATCGTCAACATAGTAACCCTCAGAGTCAGGTCCCCGATGAATGATGGTATCAGCCATGGATTTTAATATCTTGCTGTCATCCTGCTTCTTTTCAAAAATCTTATATCCTACAAATCCACACATTTAGTGTTCCTCTTATCTTGTTTTATCGGCAAACCGAATTTTTTCAGACAACTGACCGCGAGCACTTCAAGCGCATCCACAAAACGGTTGTCAAGCACGCAGTCTCTGGAAATAAGCGACAGCTCGGTGCAGCCGAGCACAAATGAATCTGCGCCTTTATCGGTAAGATGTCGGCACACCCTGTCGAAGTCAGTCTTAGAAGCAGGTCTGCCCGCCTTGATACAATCGTAAATAATATGCATTACGACTGCCTGATGCTCTGCGTCCGGCAGGACGGTATCTATGCCGTACTCTTTTAGCGTATTTTGAAAAAGCCCCGTCGAGACAGTACCGCTTGTTGCGAGAATACCGACCTTTTTAGCTTTCTTTGACTTGAGCGCCTGCGCGCTTTCCTGAAGCATATTAATTACCGGCAAGCCTATCCCTTTGCATATTTCGTCATAAAAATAATGACTTGTCACACAAGGAATGGCAATGCACGAAGCTCCCGCCGCCTTGAGCGTCAAACCGGCCTTTACAATCTCGGGAACAGGCGACGGCTTGCTTTTGTCGAGAATATGCGCTGTCCTGTCCGGTACCGACGGGTGGCTGTAAATAATAGTATCAATGTGCTGCTGATCGCAGGCGACATCGCAGTCGCGCACCATCAGTTCGGCAAGGTATGCGCTTGCAAGCGGCCCGAGACCGCCTATAATTCCGAGTGTTTTCATTCAAAATATCCCTTTTTTCGGAAATTCTCCCTGTATTTTTTGAAATAGTGGAGCTGATTAACAATGAATTCAAGGCGGCGCTTGAGTCCCATGTCAGGCTTATAGTAAAGCTGGCGAGAATATTTGCCCTGCCTAATCAGGCTCTTGGCTTCTGCTACGAGCTTTTCATCCGAAACATATTTAAAAATAATCCTTTTGGGTATGGTCGACCAAAGATGCCTGTTTGAATTAATAACGGTCTGAGCGCTCTTATGAAGTATAACATCCTCGACAAGGAATTTAGCAAGATTACAACCACAGGCAGTGACAAAATAGCTGCTTCTTCCCTGTCTGAGATTCATTTCAAAAAACTTATATTTGCCATCTCTGACATCGTACTTCATATCGATATTGATAAAACCGACATAACCGATTTCCGTCAGAAAATCCGACACTTTTTGGCTGAGCTCGTCGTCACGCGAGCTAATTATCGCCGCATAACTGCCGATGCCCTCCGGAGTATGCTCCTCCAGCAACACCTCGCCGAGCGTTATCATTCTGACCTTGCGGTCGGTCCCAACATAGCAGTTCATTACGCGCATTGCGCTGTCGTCCCCGGGAATGAACTCCTGAATAATGAGCGTATCCTGATAGCTGGAGGAATATACAGCTTTGAAAATAGCCTTCATTTCCTCTGTGCTGTTTGCAACAAACACTTTTTTCTTATGTTCGAATTTGCAGTTCCAATACGCCACTGAATTTGACGGCTTAATGATTATCGGAAAATCAAACTCGGGAACAAAACTGTCGTAATCAGCCGCAGTGACCTCGTCGGTTTTCGGATAATCAAAGCCGAATTGTTCGCAAGTCCTGTAAAAGTTTTCCTTATAGCTCAATTTCTCGATAAGGTCATAGCTCATGCAGGCAAACTTGTAATATTCGCGCAGTTTATCCTGATTTTTGCTGAGAAGCTTGATATAATTATCGCCGCACGGAACCAGCAGCAGAGTGACATTCTGCGGCTGTGTTTTGGCAAACAGAATGAGCGTTTTTACAAAAATGTCGTCATCCTCAAGTTTCGGTTCAACGACTTCAACGGTCACTATACCGCTGTTTGCAGTCGCCGGCAGTCTTCCCTTTCCGATGGCTACGGATTTTACGCCGTATTCTTCATGAAAGCTGCGCGCCATACCGTAGACATTTTGATCCGTTCCGAGCAGAACCGGCAGAAATTCAATTCCGTTAATCACTTATTTTTACTTCCTTTAATTAGTATTTCTTCACACATCTCGCCGTACAAAGCTGTCGTAGGCAATAAACAACATGCAGAAGGAAAAGACAGCAAGGTACACTACACTGAAAATAATCGGTTTATCGGTAATCATCTGAGTGCCAGCCATAATATCCGATGATGAAGCAAACACTCTTGACGATAGAGAAAGATTTGCAAACGGCAGGAATGCAAAAATTTCTTTATTGAGTATCAACGCAGAAACAGTACTGATTAAACCCGAGCAGAAATATACAGCCATGGATATTCCGACCGACAGTGCCGTATTTCTCGTAAGAGACGACAGCATGTATGCGAAGAAAATATAGATAAGAATATCAACATAGTCAAGAAGCGAGGACAGCAGTAATTTAACCGGAAAAGCAATCGAATGAACCGCTCCTCCCGAAATATATATATACTCGCCGAAGTCACTCCCGAAAAGAGCTGCCGAAAGACCGAACGACAGCAGATATACATATAGAAATACTGCCGTGCTGACGGTTACAATTGACGCCAGCTTGGCGGCAAATATCTTCCATCGCTTGACGGGGGAAATAATCAGTGCTTTTATGGAGCCGGTCGCTATCTCCTGCGAAATACTGCTGCCTGCAAGAATAATCGAAAGAATCGCCAGCATAAACAAGCCGATTTCAACTGATATGTCGGCGGAATCATAGAAACGCGAAGAATCCCCATCGATTCCGTTTTCGAGCTTATATGTCGATAACAAAACATTATCGAGGTAATAATCGCGCTCCCCTGCAGTAAGGATTTCTATATCATTATCGTCATAATAGAGACAGATTCTATTCTCAGCAAGCTCGCTGGCAATCGGTCTGAAAACCGAGTAGCTTTCTCCTGTCGGATCACACTTGATTAACAGCTCATTCACTTCACGGTAAATTCCGGAAAGCTCTCTGCTGTCGGCGTATATGGCGTCGTGCAGCTGATTGTCGGCATCTATGCATGCTTTGTAATCGCCGGAAGCGATGGCTTTATTGAAAACATCAATCAGCTCGTTAATACGCTCCTCCGGGATCAGGTATCTCTCATAAACCGAGTTCAGGCGAAGCCCGACACGGGTCTCGGCGCATTCCTGAACATAACCGTCCTCGTAAACATCAAGGCCAAGCTTCGCAAGTGATTCAAGCCTCTCGATTTCCGCCTGCACCTCTATATCCGACTGGTCGAGACTTCTGTAGTATTCCAGCTGTTCCTGCGTACCGTCTGTACCGAAAAAGTCAAAGTCGGCGAAAAAGGAATCCGAAGAGGAAATCTTATACAAAACCATAGCGGCAACGCATACAACAGTAAGCACGATCAGGATAACAAGAATCGACACCTTTCTTATTATCTTCACCATTTCGTTACGGTAGAGGGCAACTAATTTATTCAACTCTGTTCGCCCCCTCCGTATAGTCTATAAACGCTTCCTCAAGCGAGATATTATCGCGATTCAATCCTGTTATGGCTATGTTTTCTCCGCACAGAAGCTTAACGACATCCGGCACGCTTTCCTTAGTTGCCGCGACCGTAAGCTTGCCGCCCTTGAACTCTACAAACGAATCTCCGAGCAAATCCCGAAGTAATTGAATATCGCTATCTTCGGGTATATCGAAGATATATCGCTCCTCGCCGGCAGCACTTTTCAAAAATTCACCGATAGGCTGTTCGCCGATAAAGCGTCCCGCTGAAATAACCCCTACTCTGTCGCACATAAGCTCCATTTCGGCAAGCTGATGACTCGAAACGATGACAGCCGTATTTTCCTTATGCGCAATGTCGGTGAGAATCATTCTGAGCGCCTTAATACCTGCCGGATCGAGACCGTTTGTCGGCTCGTCAAGAATAAGTATTTTCGGCTTGTGAAGAATAGCCTCGGCAAGTCCGATACGCTGCTTCATACCCAGCGAATATCTCTTGACCTTATCGTCAATACGATTGGCCATACCGACAAGGTTTATAACCTCTTCAATACGTTCCTTTGTAACGCCATCGTGAAGACGAGCATACATTTCAAGATTTTTTCTGCCGGAAAGGTCGCGGTAAAGCTCCGGATTTTCCACTATTCCACCGAGCTGAGCCATCGCCTTCTCATAATCGTCATTAAGGTTATAACCGCAAATATCAATACTTCCGGAGTCAATACTTAAAAACCCCATTATCATTTTAATGGTAGTGGTTTTACCGGCTCCGTTGGGTCCCAGGAAACCGAAAACCTCCCCCTCATATACTTCGAAAGAGATGTTATCGATTACTTTCCTCTTGTGAAAAGATTTGGAAACATTGTTAATTTTCAGAACGGCGTTCATCGGCAGCTCCTCCAATCGGCATCATAATACGGTATAAAGCTTCTATTAATACATGTGGCTCGGCTGAAAATCAGAATCAACAACAAGATATTTGCCGTCTGACTTTTTCAGGGTGTAAGAATAATTTAGAAATGGATTGATAGTCTCGCCGCTAATCTTGCCTGTTATGCTTATCTCCACCGAAACCTGTATCTGACCGTTTGCATAGCTGTCAACAACCGGTTCACCGATCAGCCTGAATTTCAAATCGCTGACGGCGGGCTCTGCACCGCTATATTGGCTGTCGAGCTTCTTTTCAAGCATTAAGAATTGCCTGTCGGCACTTTTGCCTTCGCCAAAGCATTCTCGCACGGCACTCAACTTCTCTGATTTATATCTTTCATATTCATCGTTGTCCATGGACGAAAAATCATACGGCAGCTGAGAAGCCTCGATCTGAGCGCTAATGCAATTCTCTAACGCTTGGAAGACAAAAGGCTTCTCAAATGCGCGATAAATCAATACTACCGTCAGATACACAGCAACGGCAAGAACAATCACGCCGGTCAGCAAAAAACCTCTGTTAAGCTTTTTTGTATTCACGTAAAATGCCCTCACTTCATTAAGAAATTCAGTATCTCGCGCGGATTATCCACAACCATATGGGGTTTGACTCGGCTATTTCTGAGAATCTCCGGCGTAGTTTCACCGCACATGACAAGTACAGTCGAAATGCCGGCGTTAATTCCGCAGGCGATATCGGTATAAATCCTGTCCCCTATAAGAACTGTTTGCTGCGGATCAAAGCCCAGTCTTTTCATGGACAAAAGCGCCATTTCGGGGCGCGGCTTACCTATGTAAAACGGCTTTCGACCGGTAGCATTTTCAAGCATTATCGCAACGCTGCCGCAGTCCGGAACAAAACCGTATGAGGTCGGACAAACAAGGTCGGGGTTAGTCGCTATATACCGAACTCCTCGATTAAGCAAAACACAGGCATCCTCCAACTTGCGAAAGCACAGCTCGGTATCAAAGCCCATTACCAATGTATCGACGTCCGTCTGTGGCTTATCAGTCACATCAAAGCCGCATTCGGAAAGCTCATCGCAAAAGCTCGCGGTGCCAAGCGCATATATCTTCCCCAAATCGGGAATTCCGCGCAAATATTCAACTGTGGCCAAAGTAGAGGTGAAATAGTCATCCTCTGTCGTATCGAAGCCCAATTTGGTCATTTTATCTACATATTTATCGATAGAACGCGACGAATTATTTGTTAAAAACTGCACCCGTGAGCCGATTGAGTTTATATACTTAACAAGCTCACGAGCACCGTCAAATACGCTGTCGCCTATATACAGCGTGCCGTCCATATCAAACAAAAAGAGCTTCTTTGACTTTAGAATCGAAGATATGTCCAGATCGGTCATTTACTTAGTGTACTCGGCAAACACGAAGGACGCTTCCTCGTCAAATACTGCATTCAGCTTGCCGTCGACGCACTTGAGAGTACAGGGGGCGCTCTCGTATATCACCTTTATGTCCTTTATACCGTCAACATCGAACATACATTCCTTCTTGTTTGTATGTTCCCTGAACAGAAGGACAAGTCCGCTCTTATCGTCTGTCTTCGCATCAAAACCGGTTAATGAAGTGCCGTCCGGGCAAGAGCCTATCGGGCAAACATCGGCATTGAAAATGCGCTTGCCATAGGGCTTAAACACCGAAATGACTTTCTTGAGAAGATCAAAGTCCTGTTTTTCGAGGTACTGCATTTCGCACCAAACCAGCGGATTTGAAAACGCTGTAGTCGCATACAGATAATCCATTCTGTATGTGTCAGGTGCAAGTACATCATCCTTATACAGCTCCTTATTTCTTCTGACATTCAGAAACTCCAGCTGCACACGGCGAAGCGGCATGACCTCTGCGAGAGTCCACGCGTTTCTGAGGGTATAGTGCGGGTAATAATTGTGCCAATCGGTATATCTGTTCTCGACAAAAAGCGTACCGTACTGCTTTTCCTGAAGATAACCGCCGCGCATAGAGGCTGTGATGTCGTAATTGAGCACAGCTTTACCGTCGGTCTCCTTATTGATTTTCTTAAAGAAATTAAAGAAGCGGGTTTCGCAATCCTTGGTGCTGAGGGTTGTGCCGTCGACCTTGAAGTATGTGGCGTCGTCGTTGCGGCAGTAGTTAATAAGAATATCTGCATCTGTAGACCATCCCTCGTATTCGTTATCCATAAGCGGAACGAACCAAAGGCCGAGCTTTACACCGCAGTCATGGCACGCCTTTGTGATGGGCGCGAGCTTCTGAGGAAATTTACGCTCATCAACCTCCCACATTCTCGAGCTTGTGTTCTGCCACTCGGCGTCGATCTGCATACAGTCAACGCCCAGCTCGCCGGCGGCTTTTATCTCGTTGATGATAAACTCATTTGAAAAGTTGGTGCCGTCCTTTTTGTCTCCCCATGTGTTTGACATAATGCAGAGGTCGCCGGTCTTGTCACCCAGATTCACCTTTCTGTAAAGCGCCTTATACTCTCGCAGGCTTGATTCAAACGGCTTGTTTTCAGGTGAAGCACAGCCGACGGTAATGCCGTAGCAACGCTCATAATCGCTTGAAAGCTTATCCTGTATTCCGACATTTCCGGCAAAAACGCGGTGGTTTTCATCTATAACAAAGTCGTCGCCGTGACGGGTACCGACATAGCTAAAGCTTGTCGGAGCCTCTCTGACGAGCATAAGTTCTTCGCCGGAAATGCAGTCGCTCATAATAAGGTAGTGACCTTCTTCAAAGCGCTGCCAGCAGGTATATGTATAGTCGGTCTTGCTTTCCACAAGAGTGTTATTCTTGTCGCTGAAATCAAAAAATTCAAAAACCTTGTATCTGTAGTGTGCTTTCTTAACGGCCATCGAAAATGCGCTTTCCTTAAGGTAAGGGTGCGCCGCCTGCTCAGTTTCAGGCGCACAAGGCTTTTCGGCGGCCTTAATATACATTTCCGTCTGAACAAATGCGCTTCCGGGGGTAACGGAGATTTTATATATGATATCTCCTGTGCTCCCCTTAAAATACAGTTTCACAGTTATGAATTTTTCGCTCAAGCCGTCGTTGTCGCAGTCCTCAAACTCGGCTCTGTCGAAGTCGAGCTGATTTCCGTCAATAAATCTCAGACAGGGCGTAGAATCCTCTGCAGCCCATTCATAACCGCTCTCAAGGTTAACAAAGCTTTTGACATAAATATTGTCACCGATATCAAAAACTGCCTTGACCTTCCCGGTTTCAACGCCGAGGCGGTTGTTGTGAAAAATGATTTTTGCATCTCTCAAGCTGATGCCGTTCATGATGTCCTCCCAATTCTGCTGATTGAATTATATACAGCATTACTAACTTTATCATTATAATGTAAAATAACGGATATTGCAATAATATCGGCAAAAGTCACATGCAAAAAAACGAAAGCGGACAAAAGAATAATCTTTTGTCCGCTGAGATTGTCAAATTCGGTTTGAGAGCTTATTGACATCGGCATCCTTGCCGATTATCACTATATGGTCGCCTGCCCGGAACCTATAGTCGCCGCCGGGCATGGGATTCAAATGTCCGTCGGTCTTAACGGCGATGATATTTACTTTATACTTTTTTCTGACATTTGCTTCAGCCACAGTCATACCTACCCAGTCCTCCAAAATAGCGATTTCGAAAATCGCGTATTCTTCGGTCAGGTCGATAAAATCAAAAAGATTTGTCGCATTGAAGCGCACGGCAAGCTTTTCAGCCATGTCCCGTTCGGGATATATTACTTCGTCGGCACCGATTTTTTTCAGCAGGTCAGCCTGTATGTCCTGACGTGCTTTTGAAACAACATATTTTGCGCCATGCTCCTTCAAAAGCGATGTGATAACAAGCGACGGCTGAAAGTCTTCGCCTATAGCCACTAAGCATAAGTCAAAATTTGACACGCCGAGAGCTCTGATTACTTCCTCGCTGGTACAATCTCCTATATATGAATCAGTAAAATACGCACTGCGCGACGTTATTATATCGCTTGATTTATCCACAATCATAACATCGTTTCCGAGTTCAAGCATTTTTTCGGCAAAACGTCTGCCGAACCGTCCCATTCCTATAACAAGAATAGATTTCATAAACAATTCTCCTCTCCGTTATCAACCGAGCGATATTTTTTCTGTCGGCCTTGCAAGCAATACCGCTGATTTTTTTCGGGCAAATATCAGTAAGAGCGTAACAGCTCCTATTCTGCCGCCGAACATCAACAGCATAATGACAATTTTAGATGCAAAAGAAAGATACGGCGTAATACCTAGCGATAAACCGACTGTTCCGACAGCAGAGAATGATTCAAAAAGAACTTCCTTAAGCGAAAAATTGTCTATAGCGCAAATTATCAGTGTGGAAGTAACGACAGCGCAGAAATACGTAACGAATATTGCCGCAGCCTGTCTGACAAAATCCGAGTCAATTCTTCTCTTGAAAATACTGATGTTTCCGTTATGACGAGTCAGTGAAAGCGCATTGAGAACAAGCACGGTTGCTGTCACTGTCTTTATGCCGCCGGCAGTGGAACCGGGACTTCCTCCGATAAGCATGAGAAGGTCTGTAAGCAGTATCCCGGAATCAGACATAGCCGCAGGATCAACAGCCGAGAAGCCGGCGGTTCTCGGCGTAACCGACTGGAAAGCCGAATGAAGCAGCTTTTCCCCAACGCTCATTCCCGCAAAAGCGTGATTTTTTTCAAAAATATAAAAAAGCAGGGCGCCGACAAATAGTAAAGTAAATGTGGTAGACAATACTATCTTTGAATGAAGCTTGTATTTTCTTAAGTGAAATCTGTTTTTATAAAAATCATCCCATACGAGAAAACCGATACCGCCTGCAACTATCAGGCACATTATCGTTATCATAACAATGGGGTTATTACCGAAATACGAAAGCGAGGAAAATTCGCCGTATCTGCCGAGGATATCAAAGCCGGCATTGCAAAAGGCGCTGACCGAATGAAAAAACGATGCGTATATTCCTGCGCCGAGTCCCATTTTCGGGCAAAACTGAGTAGAAAGAATAACCGCGCCGCAAAGCTCAAAAAACGCCGTTCCAAACAATATGCGCTTGAAGGTTTTAACAACGCCGCCGAGCTCCAGCATACTCGCCGATTGCATCATAAGCTTTCGTTCGTGCAGACCGATGTTTTTGCGCATGAGCATAAAAACCATGGACATCAGCGTCATGAAGCCCAGCCCGCCTATTTGTATCATAACGAGAATAACGGTCTGGCCGAAAACACTCCAGTGAAGAAAAGTGTCAAAGACCACCAATCCGGTCACGCAGGTCGCACTGACCGAGGTAAATAAAGCATCAATGTAGTTTGTCGGAGGCTGGCCGTCCTTAACGGCGCACGGCAGCATAAGCAAAAAAGAGCCGACAAGTATAATCAAAATAAAGCTAATTGCAATAATCTGAAAATAGCTTAGCTTCTTTTTCAGCGCGAAACCCATATACCTCCCCCTTCTCAAAAGCAGACTAATTCTAACACACTACAATTGATAAATCAATGATGAAATTTAACTTTTATCAAGCCGGACAGACAGGCGACGGCGCGCGACGGACAATGCGCCTATACATACAATTAAGAACGTGTCTCGGTAATACGCAATATACACAACAGAGCGATTTGCGATGTCACACCGAAACTGTTTCTCCCGACCTGATGCAGTAATCCCTGTCGTCCGCCCGCATCCAAACAGTGTGAAGCGTAGGATTATAAACAACGGTGCGGTCGACATTATACATAAGCGAGCGATATGCCATAGTATAATTGTATACTTCTATATTTGTTGCATACCAAATATCTTCCCTGCCGGAAATTCTTTCGCAAAAATCAGTTAAGACGCTCCAATTGTCGTTTGCTTGGTATTCAAAAGAGTGGCCCCAAAGATAAAACAGTCTCGGCCACTGTGAGCCGATATACTCGGAATTGACATCCAAACTCAAAAACTTATCAACATACTCAATAAGCTTCGGATTATCGTGATGTGCCGTCGGTCTCCAATCGTACCAATCCTCAGGCAGCATAAAACCGTCGTTGTCTCCGCCGACAGAACGGGCGTAGGCTATTCCCAGGTCGCGCAGATATTTCTTTACGTCGTTATATGAAAACCCGTTATTAAACACCTGTATCCCGGAATTAGGATATGCCATACCCTTAATAATGCCGCCAAACGTCCTTTCCAGTTCGGCGCGTCCCTCAAGAACCTCCTTGATACCGTCGGTAAGGTCGGTCAGACCCGGGGCTTTGTGGTGAGCAGTATGAACAGCAACTTCGTGCCCGGCAGATACGATATTATCTTGTATTTCCTTGGCGGTAAGATACCAAGACTCGCTGCTGCCGCCCAACAAAGCACTGCATAAATTGAAGGTGCATTTCAGGCCGTACTTATTGATTATACTCAGTAATTTCAGGTCGTTTCGGTTGCCGTCGTCATAGCTCAGAGTAACGGCCTTTGTCCTGTTGCCCGGGAAACGCATAAAATATTGATTCATTATTAACGTCCTTTACAAAATAATAACCAAAAGCGCTGAATCAAGCCGCCTTTGACAGGTTTGCACTGTTATTTGTGCGCTCAAAAAAATCCAAACCGTTTACCATATTATGTATAACAAAGCTCATTTTGTCAATGATATAAAGACGTATTGTTGAAAAATTGGTCAAATGTCATTTTCATCAGCGGTAACGCTTTGCAGTCGGCGGGTAGATTTATTTTGTATTCCGTTATATAATCTAAATCAATACAAGAAAACATCATTAAGGATCGGCATTCGGCCATCTGATTATCTAACGGAGAAAAAGATATGGTAATACTGATAACAGGCGCTTCACACACAGGCAAAACCTTATTGGCTCAAAAATTGCTTGAAAAGTATCAATATCCTTATTTTTCGATAGACCATTTGAAAATGGGGTTGATTCGCAGCGGGAACACTCTGCTCACGCCTGTTAGCAGCGATGACGAGCTGACAGATTATTTGTGGCCTATTGTAAGGGAAATTATTAAAACCGCAATTGAAAACAAACAAAATCTTATTGTCGAAGGATGCTATATTCCGCTTGACTGGAAAAGAGATTTTCAAAACGATTATATCTGTAATATAAGGTTCTGTTGCCTTGTCATGAGTGAAAAATATATTAAACATCACTTTCCGGATATCAAGAAATATGCATGTGCTATTGAAGAGCGTATAGATGACACTGCTTGCTCACTAGAGACTGTGCTTGAAGATAATGCGTGTTATCTGAACAAATGCAGAGAATACGGATGCGAGTACATATTAATAGATGACAACTACAAAATCGAAACAGACATATAATAACAAAGCGCGACAATGCTCCCGCAAGAGCGGTGAATGTCAT
>JAQXGK010000090.1 GCA_029006345.1 Bacillota bacterium | reverse complement strand
TGTCAAGATATTTTTTCAAAGAATAAAAAGCAATCCGTTATTTCGGTTTTCAGTGACGGTGAAAAGGTGTTCTGATAAGCAAAAAAACCGACAGAATCGCATTCTGCGAAACTGTCGGGTCATTTTTATTCCGTGATAGGTTCTATTCCCCGTCATTGAGCTTTTCGGCGGAGGTACTGTCAGCGGACGGGGCGCCGTCGTCAAAATCTGCCGTGTCCGGCAAATCACTGCCGGCCGGGTCTGCAGTATCGGGGGCGGCACTGAGGTCGGGATTATCCGCGCCCTGAGCGCAAGCATCCGGGGCTTCTGCTTCGTCCTCATACGGCTCGGAAGTGTCCGAAGTCGGTTGGGCATCATCCAAAAGCCGCTCGTCCTCCTCGGGCTCGGGAGAAGGCGGATCGATAAAGCCGAGCTCGAGCTCTATTCTGTATTCAAGCTCCTGTTCGTCGACCTTGCGGCGGCGAGTACAAACAATCAAAAACACAAACAGTACAAGTGAAATAACGCTGATGATAACGCCCGGCACAAAGCCCACGGGTGTAAACGAAAGCTCTACGGTATTGACTCCTGCCGGAAGGTCGCAGGCAAGCAGGGCGCCCTCGGAGTCGTTGCCCTCAGACAGCTTGTCGGTATCCTTCATAATGCCGTAGGTATCGACCTTTTCGCCGTTTATCCTGATAGTCCAGCCCTTGTCATAGGGTATAGTGGTCATGAGCGTACTGTCGGAAAAGGCTGTGATATTTCCCTTGATATGCGAATCGGAGAAGTCGGTCACCTCAAGTCCCTCGTCGGCAAGCAGGTCAAGGTCGGCCTGATACACCTCACTATCGAGCGTGACTGCGTAAACATTTCCCGAGCAGGCCGCCTCGCAGGTTACAGTAACGCTGACGGTCTGACCTGCCGAAAGGCTGCCGCCGTCCAGCAAATACGGCTCGTTGGCCTGAACGGTGGTACTGAGGTTCGGGCTGGCAACGCTTATCAGTTTCGCGCTGTAGCAATCGACATAGATATAGCACTGGCCCGCCTTTTCTATACTGATATTAAAGGTGACGCTTCCCTTGTCAGGGATATAGAAGCTGTTTCCGTTATTAGTAGCCCCGAGCTGATTATCGGCGACGAAGACGGGATTTACATAATAAATATCGCCGTCGGTATCGGTCAGAGTTTTATAAAGCGAATTGACGGTCTGCACGGGATTGTAATACGAGAAGCCGTAGTTGCGCGTTTCCGGCGAAACGGCATATGCGAGCGGCAGAGCGTCGCGGTTTTTATAAATATAATAGTTTCCGCCCTTATAGGTCTCGGAGGATATTCTCTCAAGCTGAGCGTGGTTCTGCAAATCCACGTCTATCGCAAGATACTTAATGCCCATAAGATTATCCACCGGGGCGATAAAGCTCTTATAAAGGTAGCTGTTGACGCCGTTTGTCTGATAGCCGAGACTGTTCATGAAGCGCGTGACAGAATAATACGTACTCGAGCAGAATACCGACAGTCCGTCATAGCCGAAAAGAGCAGAATCTATCAGCGTTTTGCGCGGCAGCAGTTCGGAACGGCAGAAAACGTTTTCCCCGCCCGAGATTTGATTCATACGCGCGACTGTCCGCTCTATCAATACAGTTTCGTCGTTATCCAGATAATTGGAATGGTCGGTGTAATACTCCTGAGAATTGAGAGATACAAAGACATTTCCGGTATTTGTGACAAGCTCCGCCGCAACGGCAACGGCAATCAGCGCATATGCGGTGCGAACGGTAATGAATTTTTCCGAGACCGAAATGAGCACGGCGCAGTATATGAGTATGAGAAGCGCGCTGACGAAAATCGTTGACGCGCCGAGCTCCTGAGTGCCGAAGCGTTGTTCGACAAACAGATATGCTCCGAGGGAAACCGCAGTCACGCCGACCTGAATCAGTCCGACCTCCCTGATGTGCAAAAGCACCTCGTATGCCATGAGCAACATGACAAACGAGCAGAGGAAGGAATACCTAAACGGCAAATCGTTAGGTGAATGAAGTCCGTGCCATATGAGGTCGAGGTAATTAATCGCCATTGAAAACAGAATGACAAAGAACATTCCGAGGTATGCAATTCTGCGGCGTATAGGTATTTTTTTGAGCGTCGCAAAAAGCGGGACGGCGACAAACGCAAGTATTCCGCAGGCGACATTCGGAAGGTTTCCCGAACGGTTTGTAGGGGTGACATCGTAAAGGAAACGATTGAAAATATCGAGAATATTAAAGTTGGAGCCGAACTCGGGCAGGCTGGAATTTGCAGTCGACGCCGAGGTCGCGCCCAGTCCGAAGTATATGGGCAGCAGCATGAACATCATTATACCGCCTCCGACAAGCGAGCCGACGGCAAAACGGACAAGCGCGGTCTTTATCTCCGTGCCGGAATGACGGTCGCGCAGAAGATATGCAAAGAAGTAAAGCACAAGGAAGACGCACACCATAAAGCCGATATAATAATTGGCATACAGAATATAGCAAAGCGAGAGCACATACGGCAGGTATTTTCCGCGGCGCATGAGATGCTCAAAAGCCATCACGACAAGCGGCGCAAACATAATGACATCCAGCCACATGATATTCCACGAATACGCGAGCAGGTACATCATGGAGGAATACATGACCGATACGACCGGTATGGCCGCATTTCTTCTGCGGTAAATATACTGAACGCACACTGCAAAGGCCGAAGCGGTCAGCATGTTTTTGATAAGCGTGACTATAAGCACGCCCTCGGGCAGAAAATTCTCGGGGAAAAGGCAAAGCAAAAGGTTAAAAGGGCTCGCGAGGTAGTAGCCGAACATGGGAATAAAGCTCGAGCCGAGGCCGACATCGAACGAATAGAATATATTTCCGCCGTTTTTATACATATCGGACATTTTTGACAAGAGCGGCGCATACTGATGGTGCATGTCGAGTATCATCGCGCTCTCCTTGCCGAGCGGCCACATGCCGAGGTAGGTATAGCCCAGCGACATGATTACAAGCGCCAAAACGCCCGAAAGGACGGGATAATACCACAGCTTATGCGGTCTTTCCTCCTGGCCCTCCGCACTGCGGTGTGCGGCTAAAACGGATTTCATAAAAATAAAGACGAGTACGGCAATAAGTCCGACAAAGCCGATGTAATAAACATACTTCTGAATGGGGTATTCGGCATTGAAATTAGCGGAAATATCGTTTGTTTTATACAGCAAAAGCGCCATTGCAACGATATAGAAAACCGCAAACAGCACTGTTCCCGCCGCCGGCTTTTTGATTTTCGGTATATTCATTCGGGTGATCCTTCCTCGCGCAAATTTATACAAGCATGATTTTATCACATCCCGGACTTTTTTTCAACGCAAAAGAAAAAGCCTCCCTCAAACGGGTGGCGCCGTGTTCTCAGGCATCAGAAAGCGGCGGTCATACGACCGCCGCAGGAACCAAGAAATAATCCGTCTGAAAAGCAATGGGATTATTGAAATATCGTTCAGATGTAGAATTACTTTGCCGCGTTTATGATAACGGTGAAATCGTCGGGCTTGAGAGAAGCGCCGCCGATAAGGCCGCCGTCAATGTCCTTCATGGCGAGCAGCTCAGCCGCGTTTTTGGCATTCATCGAGCCGCCGTACTGAACGGTAAGATCATCTGCCACAGTCTCATTATACAGACCCTTGACAAGGTCACGGATAAGCGCGCAAACCTCCTCTGCCTGCTGGCTTGTCGCGGTCTTGCCGGTGCCGATAGCCCAGACAGGCTCGTAAGCTATAACGATATTTGCCATATCCTCGGTCGAAACACCCTCGAGAGCCGCCTTGACCTGACGGGAAACTACCTCCTCGGTCTTGCCGTCTTCGCGCTCGGCTTCAAGCTCGCCGACGCAAAGGATGACCTTAATGCCGCTGTTAAGCGCCGCCTTTATGCGCGCATTTACGGTCTCGTCGGTCTCGCCGAAATACTGTCTGCGCTCGGAATGGCCGATTATTACATAATCAACGCCGATCTCCTTGAGCATTGCGCCCGAAATCTCGCCGGTGAACGCGCCGGACTCCGCCCAATGTATATTCTCTGCGCCTACCTTAATCTTCGAACCTTCAGTAGCCTTCTTTGCTTCAAAAAGGTCTACGAACGGTACACAAAGAACGACCTCGCACTCGGGAGAGGGGTTTTTTTCCACGATAGCGGACGCAAGAGCCGCCGCCTCGCTCGGTGTTTTATTCATCTTCCAGTTGCCTGCAATTATCATCTTTCTCATTTTATTCAATCCTTTCGGTCATTTATTTCAAAAATAATTGTGCGCCCCGGAAAGAGCGCACAATTTAGTCTTATTTATCGTTGAGCGCTGCGATACCGGGAAGCTCGAGACCCTCGAGGAATTCGAGAGAAGCGCCGCCGCCGGTGGAGATGTGAGTCATCTTATCTGCAAAGCCGAGCTTTTCAACAGCCGCTGCGGAGTCGCCGCCGCCGATGATAGAGATAGCCGAGCTGTCGGCAATAGCCTTGGCAACACTGCGGGTACCGCTGGCAAACTTATCCCACTCGGAAACGCCCATCGGACCGTTCCATACTACCGTGCCGGCATCCTTGACAGCATCGGCAAACATCTGCTCGGTCTTGGGACCGATGTCGAGACCCATGTAGCCGTCGGGAATGTTATCGGAATCAACTGTAATGTCGTGGCAGTCGGGAGCGTACTTGTCGCCCGCTCTGTTATCTATCGGAAGAATCAGCTGGACGCCGTTTTCCTTAGCCTTCTGCTGGAGCTCTATCGCGAGGTCGATCTTGTCGTCCTCAACAAGCGAGGTGCCTATCGAGAAACCGTTTGCCTTAAAGAAGGTGTACGCCATAGCGCCGCCTATTATGATGGTATCGGCCTTGGTAAGGAGGTTGTTGATAACGCCTATCTTGTCCGAAACCTTGGCGCCGCCGAGAATAGCGACAAACGGACGGACGGGATTATTGAGCGCGTCGCCCATTATCTTGATTTCCTTCTGAATGAGGTATCCGCAGACTGCCGGAAGATAAGCCGCAACGCCTGCTGTTGATGAATGGGCTCTGTGTGCTGTTCCGAATGCGTCGTTGACATATATCTCAGCGAGACTTGCAAGCTCCTTTGAGAATACCGGGTCGTTCTTTTCCTCCTCGGCATGGAATCTGACATTTTCGATGAGCATAACATCGCCGTCACTGAGAGCGGCCGCCTTGCTCTGCGCGTCGCTGCCGACAACATCCTTTGCAAGAGGAACCTCCCTGCCGAGGAGCTCGGAAAGCTTTGCCGCAACGGGAGCAAGCGAATAATCCATATTAAATGTGCCCTTCGGTCTGCCGAGATGGCTGCAAAGAATGACCTTGGCACCGTGGCTCATGAGGTACTTGATAGTAGGAAGAGCTTCCACTATACGCTTGGGGTCGGTGATAACGCCGTCCTTGAGCGGTACATTAAAATCGCATCTGACAAGAACCTTCTTGCCCGACACATCGATATCTTCAATCGACTTCTTGTTTAACATAACATTTTCCTTCCCTGATACTTATATAATTTTTTATTTGAACAAGTTATTTTATCACATAGTATGAAAAAAATCAATATTTTTTACATTGATGTTTTCAATCCCGCATGCGGCGGCTTTTGCCGGCGTCTATGCACTCCATATAAACTTCATTCTTGGCTATACCGCGGTCGGAGGCAACCTTTTTTACCGCCGCCATATGCTCAAGCCCCATATTTTTGTAAAATTCGTAGTGCTCTCTCACCGTCATATCGCGCCAGAACAGCTGTTCGCTGTTCTCGGACGCCCCCTCGACTATCAGCACGAATTCCCCTTTCGGCGGTGCGTCGCGGTACAGCCCGCAAGCGGCAGAAAGCGTGGTCGCGATAACCTCTTCATTTATCTTAGTCAGCTCGCGCACAAGCGATATTCTGCGGTCTCCGAGCGCCGAATACAGGTCGGCGAGCGTGGACTTCAGCCTATGCGGCGCTTCGTAAAAAATCAGTGTGCGGCGGTCGCTCCTGATCTCGTCGAGCCGCTCGAGCCGCTCTTTTTTTGCGACCGGTATAAAGCCCTCAAAGGAAAAGCGGGCGGTCGGCAAGCCCGAAACCGCAAGCGCCGAAACGGCGGCGCAGCAACCGGGTATTATATAAACTGGAATGCTTTTTTCACGGCAGAGGCGCACCAAATCCTCGCCGGGGTCGGATATCGCGGGGGTGCCGGCATCACTTACCAGCGCGCAGCTCTCGCCGGAGGAAAGGCGCGCGCACAGCTCGGGGCCGCGCTCGGCCTTTATCTGCTCGTAATAGCTGACAAGCGGCTTTTTAATACCGAAATGAGTCAGCAGTTTAAGGGTGACGCGCGTATCCTCGGCGGCGATAAAATCGACCTCCGAAAGCACCTTTACGGCGCGCGCCGACAGATCGGACAGATTTCCTATCGGTGTTGCGACAACATAAAGCGCGCCGGGCAAAATCTCATTTGACATAGTTTATCATCCTCGGAAAGTTTATAGGATTTACGGAGTAATTATACACTATCGCCCGAAAAAATGCAAAACGCGGCGACTGCCGGACCTGCGGCGCACAAGCAAAAAAACAGAAGCCAAAGGCCTCTGTTTTTCGCTGACAAACGCAATATTCCGGGATTAGGGGGAAATATCAAGCCGCAGCGCGACCTGCAAATCACTGCATCTGCGCTTCGACGGTCTTACCCGCCAGAATGTCCGTGAGGTCGGAATTCATCTTCTTGAGATTGTCACGGCTCGTGTAGAATTCACCCTTGCCGTTGACGGTATAATAGCTCTTTCGGGTAGCGACATCGTAAAACTTAAAGTCATATACGGTGCCGTCGCGCAAGGTGGATATTATCTCGAACGAACAAGCAACATTGTCGGCGTTGTCGGCATAGCCGTCGTTCTGACAATACAAAAACTGCTTGTAGAGCTGTCGGAAATTCTTAGTATCTACGGTATTATTTCCGAGCTTGACTGTCAGCCGGTCGCCCTCTCCGGACAGCGAAAACTTTGCGCTCGCTCCGGTGGTGTGCGAGATCACCTCATATGTTTCCACCAAATCGATGGACTGCTGATAAAGCGGCTCCGCCACCCACTTGATGAGATCCCATTCGAGCCACGGCAGTGAATCGGCTGAGAACTCCGCTATAAGCTCGAAAGAAGGAGAACAGATGTAATATGTATTATTCTCCGACTTTTTGCTGATATACAGCGAGGTGGTACGGTTCTGATACGAGTAGCTGAGCTGATAATACAGCTTGTTGTTTTCATCATAGAAGCCGTATTTCTGCATAAGCTCGATAAACTCCGGATTGTCGCCGTTTTCATCCGTGATATAGCGGCTGATGCCGTACTCGGCGACGCTGTCGCCCGTGAAATTGATGAAGCTGGAGAGAACCTTGCCGTAATTAGAGCTTGACGGCACATATTCGCCCGGATACTTCATGGAATAGCTGTAATTCGATATAGTCTTGCCGTCGTCCTCATAGGTCAGCTCGGTATCTATACTTATGAAGGGCTCGCCGTTTTTCACAAGCGAGAAGTCGTCGATGGTATAGTAGCTGTCCTGCGGGATAGAAATCGCCACCTGAGCGACAAGGTAGGTGCGGACATCGACAAGCACCGAGGTCTCAAGGCCGGTGTCAAGGATATATACTGCGTCTCTGCCGTCCAGCATTACATAGTATCCGCCGCTGGTAACTATCTTATCGCCGATAAGCACCTTGTAATACTCGCCGCCGGTAGTAGTCATTTCAAACCAGCCGGAAATATGCTGCTCATCCAGACCGTAAACCGAAAGGTCGGTATTGTAGTCCTCCACCTCCTGCATTGCCAGCAGGTAGCCTGTGCTGACAACAAGCTGCGCCAGCTTCTGGGAATCGTAATACAGCGCCTCGGCGCCCTCAAAATACAGTTCGCCGTCGCTTCCGCGGTACAGCCTGAAGCCGCCGAACTCATTGTGAACCACCAGCTCCTGTATATTCGCGCGCTCGACCTGATCGAAAATAAGCGGCCGGTCGTTAATTATCTTTTCGCCGTGGTTGCCGCGCAGCTCATCGGCGTCCATCGTGCCGTCGCCGCCCTTGAGGACCTCTCCGACACGCTCAAAAAAGCTCATATCCGATATGACGGCAAGCTTCTTGTCGCTCTTTGCCGCAAGTCCCCAAAGCACGGTCGCCTTGAGCACGACATATGTGAGTGCAAGCACGACGATGGCAATAAGCGAAATAATTATGATTTTTTTCTGCTTTTTAATCATGAATGGCGTCTCCTCATCCAGACGACAAAGCCGATTACTATTACAATCAACGGTAGTCCGCCGGCAAAGACATATGCGAATTTCTTCGCGGTATCCGCTTCGACCGTCAGCTTGTTGTCGTCAAGCCTTTTCCAATCTATATCAACCGCCTCGTTGCGGTTGCCCATAAGCTGAAATGCCGAATAGATTATGCCGGAGTTGCCGTATGCGCTCTCGCCGATATACTCGGTGTTGCAGAACTGCGTGGTTCCGCAGACGAGGAAATGGCTGTACAAATAGTCGCCTTCAACGTAATCCGACTTGCTCGACAGAAGCATGAGATTATACACTCCGCTCTGCTTTTCGCCGTTTTCATCGGTGATGTACGCGGTATCGAAGGTGGTAAGCACCGGGTCGACCTTGCGGCTGCCCTCTTCGGTTATAAGATTTTCAAGCGGTGTGGCATAGTAAACAACGGTCTTGAGCGGATTGTCGATCTCGCTGACGCTCTTATGCACAGCCGAGCCGTATGACTCGCCGGCGTAATTTGCGATAAGCTCATGAATGTCGTTTGTTGTGGACTGCTCGGTATCCGAAATGAGCGAATCGTGTCTTATTCCGACGCCCCACTCATTCAATAGGTCCTCAAGCTCCGGAAGCCTGGGCGTGCCGGCATTGACAAACAGCATTATATCCTTGTGTGAGTCGAGATATGCGACGACCTTGTCTATCTCGGTCTTCTGTCCTTCCTCCGAGGTATACAAGCCTGAAAAATCCTTCTGCGGGTTGTTTATGACAAGTATCTCGGTGTCGGGATCTATATCCTCCTTTGAAAGGTCGATCTTCTTGACCTCGAAGCCTGCATAGTCCAGCATTTCCTCGAGCTCGGGGGAGCTTCCCTCTCCGTGGTTTGTGGTGAAGGTGGCGACAGGAGACGAGCCGGAGGTTACGGTAAGTATAGCCGAGGTCAGACGTGCCTCACCCTTGAAGCCGTAGAGAGATTTATCGCTCTCGGCGGTGACAAAGCAGCTTGCCACATTAAAGTACTTATAGCTTTCCGCGCTCTCCACGATTATCGTGGTAGTCTCGATGGTGTAGCCGAGGTCGATGTAGTAATTGAGATTCTCAAACTCATTCGGGTCCTTGACTATATCGTGATAGACAATGCTTACGTTATCAAACTCGCGCTCGTAATTCTCGGCGCACAGCACGACTGCATTGTTGTTTGAGGATTCGATAAGCTGGTCCCGCGGGAGCATAAAATTGATAGTGACCGGCTCGTCGAGGTCGGCAAGCAGGCTTCTGGTTGTGTCGCCTATCTCATAGATATCCGTCGAGGTCAAATCTATGGAGAAATGATACTTATCGTCGAGGCGGGTAAAAATCAGATTCACAAGCACGACAAGCGCAATGAAAACCGCGGTAAATGCGATTGCGGCGCTGCCGTATTTCAGTCTGCGCGACGACCGTTTGCCGGTCTTTTCCGGCGCGGACTTGGTAGTTTTATTCATATATTCTGACCGTCCTTCTTATGTAAATTCTTATTCCCAGCGGCGCTTTTCATATACCCTGACCGTGAGGAACAGGAACACGACGGAAATGCTGACATAGTAAACCACCGCGTTTATGTCGAAAAGGCCGTAATTGAACGAATAGTAACGGTCAAAAATGGATATCCACTTGACCACGGTTCTCAGCACGTCATTTGTTATCGAGGAGGAAACCAGTCCGAGCGCAAGCAGTGCGAGAATGACAAAAATCGAGCCGATCGCACTGACAAGCTGGTTTTCGGTAAGCGACGAAATGAAAACGCCGATTGCAATAAATGCAGAACCGATAAAGAAGATGCCGACCGTCGATGAAATGAGTATCGCCGTATTGGGGGTGCCGTACATATAAAGCCCGATGAAATTCAGGGTCGAAAGCAGCAATGTGAGCGCAAAAAGCGTCAAGGCGGCGAGATATTTGGCAAGCACGATGCTTCCGAGGCTGACGGGGCTGGTCAAAAGCACCTGCTCTGTCTTGAGCTTCTTTTCCTCGCTGAACAGCTTCATGGTAAGAAGCGGAACGGCGACAACGAACATAAACAGCATATAGGAATAATACTGTGCGACGTCCGAGGTCGAGCTCATGAGCGTGGTTGTCGAGAACGCAACGCCTGCCGCTATGAGAAACAGCGCGACAAAAATATATCCGATAGGCGAGGTGAAATACGCCTTTATTTCTCTTTTATATATCGCGAACATTTCATTTTTCCTCCCCGCTCGGTTTCTTTGACCTTTTCGCCGATTTTGCGGCGCCGCCGGTCAGGCGGATGAATATGTCCTCAAGGCTGATGCCCTGCGCTTCGAGACCGATGAGCGGCCACGCCTTCTGCGACAGCATATTGAACAGCGGCTTGCGGATATCAATATTCGGCTCGGCGGATATCTCCACCGAAACACTGTCGGTGTCTCGCTCGGCCAGCAGCTGGGCGGAGGTTACGCCCGCAAGATTGCGGACAGCGCGCAAAACCTCATTCTGCGGGCCGCATATCTTGGCAACCAGTCTGCCGGGGCCTCCTGCCAGCTCGGAAATGCGGTCGGTCTTCTCATTGGCGACTATCCTGCCCTCATTGATGATGACTATTCTGTCGCATACCGCCTGAACCTCGGGCAGTATGTGCGTGCTCAGGATTATCGTATGGCTCTTGCCGAGATTTCTGATAAGGTTTCGTATATCGATTATCTGCTTGGGGTCGAGACCGACAGTCGGCTCGTCGAAAATCAGCACCTCGGGATTGCCGACCAGCGCCTGCGCTATTCCGACGCGCTGACGGTAACCCTTTGAAAGGTTCTTGATCATACGGTTGGCAACATCGCTTATTTTGACGACCTCGCAAATCTCCGCGATATGCTTCTTGCGGTTGAGGCGGCAGCCCTTCAAGTCATAAATGAAGTTGAGATACTCGCTGACCTTCATGTCAAGATAGAGCGGCGGCTGCTCAGGCAGGAAGCCTATGCGCTTTTTTGCGGCGATCGGATCGTCCAGAATATCTATACCGTCGATCTTCGCGCTTCCGGAGGTAGAGGAGATATAGCCGGTGAGAATATTCATAGTGGTAGATTTGCCGGCTCCGTTTGGCCCCAAAAAGCCCATGACCTCGCCCTTTGCCACTGAAAAGGTCACGTCGTCTACTACCGTCTTATCTCCGTATTTTTTGGTTACATGAGATATTTCTATCATACTATCCAAAATCCTTTATCTATAGTTTGCCGTATGCCGATTATAAACCCGGTATATGAACATACGGTGATTATTTGTCGGATTCCTTGACCTCGATGTATATTTCATCGAGAAGCTTCTTGTCAACCGGCGCCGGGCACTCCGTCATAAGCTCGGACGCGTCCTTGACCTTCGGGAACGCAATAACGTCGCGGATTCCGTCAAGGCCGAGAATAAGGCTGACCAGACGGTCGAGGCCGAATGCAAGACCTGCGTGAGGCGGCGCGCCGTAGCGGAAGGCATTAAGAAGATATCCGAACTTCTTCTGCGCCTCCTCCTCCGATAGGCCGATGGCGCGGAACACTCTTGCCTGAACGTCGCTTCTGTGAATTCTCACCGAACCGCCTCCCACCTCGGTGCCGTTCAGCACGATATCGTATGCCTTTGCGCACACTCTTGCAGGATCGCTTTCGAGATATTCGAGATCCTCGTCCCGCGGCGCGGTAAAGGGGTGGTGCATAGCGGTGTAGCGTCCCTCGTCCTCGTTGTACTCAAACATGGGGAAGTCGGTGACCCACAAAAGCTGATAATCTCCCGGCTTACAAAGGCCGAGGAGCTTGGCAACCTCGCAGCGCAAAGCGCCGAGGGCGTCGAACACAACCTTATTCTTCCTATCCGCAACAATCAACAGAAGGTCGCCCTTTTCAAAGCCGGTCTTGCTGTAAATCGCGCTGTTTTCCTGCTCCGTCAGGAACTTGGCATACGACGACGAAAGCTCCTCGCCGCTCTTTGCCCAGGCGAGACCGCCGGCCTTAAAGGTCTTGACCAAATCGGTCAGCTTGTCAATTTCCTTGCGCGAGAAATGGGCCGCGCCGCCCTTGACGTTTATAGCTCTGACCGAGCCGCCGTCGGCGATAACCCCTGCAAACACCTTAAAGCCGCAGCCGCGGACGCAGTCGGAAATATCGCACAGCTCCATACCGAAGCGGGTATCGGGCTTGTCGCTGCCGTAACGCTCCATAGCCTCGGCATACGGGATTCTTCTGAGGGGAAGCTCGAGGTCAATATTGAGAAATTCCTTGAAAATCTTTTTCAAAAAGCCTTCGTTGATGCCGATGATGTCATCCTGATCCACAAAGCTCATTTCCAAATCAAGCTGTGTAAATTCCGGCTGACGGTCAGCGCGCAGGTCCTCGTCGCGGAAGCACTTGGCAACCTGCATATAGCGGTCAAAGCCGGACAGCATAAGCAGCTGCTTGTAGAGCTGGGGCGACTGCGGGAGCGCGTAAAAGCTGCCGGGATGAACGCGGCTGGGAACGAGGTAATCGCGCGCGCCCTCGGGCGTGGATTTAATCAGCACAGGCGTTTCTATTTCGAGAAAGCCGTTGTCGGAAAAGTAGTCTCTCGCAGACTTGACTATCTGATGGCGAACCAGAATATTGCGCTGCATATCGGGGCGGCGCAGGTCGAGATAGCGGTATTTGAGCCGTGTTTCGACCTTAACATCGCTGTTTTCCGTTATTTCAAAGGGAGGCGTTGCCGACGGGCTGAGTATTTCAAAATTAGTGACCTCTATTTCTATTTCGCCGGTCGGGAGATTTTTATTTACTGCACCCTCGCCGCGGGGACGAACCTTTCCCTCCGCGGCGCAGACAAATTCCGCCCTCGTCGAAAATGCGAGGTCGAAGAGCGCCTTGTCGGTGTTTTCGTCAAACGCAAGCTGAACTATACCGGTGCGGTCTCTTAAATCTATAAAGATAAGACTGCCGAGGTCACGCTGCTTCTGAACCCAGCCGCAGACCTTAACCGTTTTGCCGATGTCCTTTGCCGAAAATTCGGCGCAATATGCTGTTCTGTACATTTTATATCCATCCTTAAACTATAGAAATCAGTTAAAAAGCTGGCCGATGCCGTCCTTCAAGCGTCTTGCCATATTCTTGACCGCCGCTCTTTTTCTGTGTCCGAGAGCCTGAAGTCTGACATTCTTTCTTCTGCGGCGGGAGCTTTTTTTCAATTTTTTAATGGTCTTTTTACAGCTCACTCTGGCTCTTCTTGAATTGCGGTCGCTCATTTTTTCATAATCTCCGCTGCCTCGGCGACCGTCACTACAGTCTGCTCGCCCGACTGCATATTCTTGAGGGCAACCTTGCCGTCGCGCAGTTCATCATCGCCGATAAGCGCTACAAACGGCACTGCAAGCCGTCCCGCATACTTCATTTTCTGCTTTAAGCCCTTGTCGAGGCTGTAGACATCGCAGGGGATGTCCTCGTTGCGGAAAAACCGCGCCGCCTTAAGGCAGGCATTCATTTTTTCCAAATCGGTCGGAACCACAAGCACCTTTACAAGGCTCTTTTTATCCGCTGAAATAATACCGGCGGCAAGCAGCTGCGAGAAAAGCCGCGTCAGACCTATCGAAATGCCGATTCCGGGCAGCTTTCTGTCGGTATAGTAAGCGGTCAGATTATCGTACCGTCCGCCCGAGCAAACGCTTCCCAGCGCAGGGTAATCATCGAGATTTGTCTCGTAAACCGTGCCGGTATAGTAGTCGAGCCCGCGCGCTATTGTCAACTCGATATTGAAGTAAGCGTCGTCTATACCGTACGAGCGCATATAGCCGACGACCTTGGCAAGCTCGTCGACGCCCTCGCAGAACAAAGCGTTATCTATTCCGAGCCTATTGAGCGAGGCGATTTTTTCATCGGCACTGCCGGAAATTGTAATAAAGGAGAGAATCTTATCGGCGTCGGCTTCCGGAATGCCCTCGCTTATCAGCTCGGCGCGCATCTTCTGTGCTCCGATCTTGTCGAATTTGTCGATGGTGCGGAGAATATCGGTCACTCTGTCGGAGAGATTCAGCGACTCAAAAAAGCCGGACAGTATCTTTCTGTTATTGAGCTTAATGGTAAACTTGCCGATGTTGAGCTCCCGGAAGACATTATAAATGACCGCCGGCATTTCGGCGTCGTATATCAAATCGAGCTTTTCGTCGCCGATAACGTCGATATCGCACTGATAAAACTCTCTGAATCTGCCTTTCTGCGGCCGTTCTCCGCGGAAAACCTTGCTCATCTGATAGCGCTTGAAGGGGAAAGCAAGCTCCTGGGAATGCTGAGCCACATACCGTGCAAGCGGAACCGTAAGATCAAAACGCAAAGACAAATCATTATCGCCCTTTTCAAAGCGGTAAATCTGCTTTTCGGTCTCTCCGCCCGCCTTCGCAAGCAGAACCTCCGACAGCTCGATGGTCGGCGTGTCGAGAGGCAGAAAACCGAATTTTTCGTAATTGCGCCTTATGGTATCGTACATAGAATTAAAGAGTATCTGCTCCGGCGGCAGCAGCTCCATAAAACCGGGCAGGATTCTCGGCGTCATTTTTTCAGCCATATAATTTCTTTCCTTTCATGTGGAAAATAAGTTTACTGAACAAACAGTTCTCTGCAACGGTCAAAGCCGTGCAAAATCAAACAGAAACAAACAATTCGGCAGCAGTTTGAGCGGCTGACGGCGAATAAGCCGGCATAAAAACGAAAAATAATGCCCCTATCCCGACAAAGGGACGGGGCATGTGCTCCGCGGTGCCACCCTTTTTAGCCGATTTTCCCGGAGGAAAATCCGCTCACCTTGACACTTCGCCGCGCCGCCGTTTTTTCGCGGATTGTCACAGAGCAAAAGCTCATTCCGCCGTCGGTGCGAATCGAATTATTGCTATTTCGGTCTTATTTCTTTGAACTTGAAATATTGTCACGCCAATCGAGATCGCCTCGTCCGAGCGCCATAATGAGCGCCTCGGCGGTGGCGATATTGGTCGCTACCGGAATATTATAAACATCACAGAGATGAAGAAGATTGATATCGTTCGGGTCGAGCATTCGCTCGGTTGAATTATTGCGGAAGAACAGCATCATATCGATCTCATTATAACCGACTCTCGAAGAAAGCTGCTGTACGCCCCCCTGCTCGCCGGACAAAAGAAGCTCTATCTCAAGCCCGGTGACCTCGGAAATCATCTTTCCCGTTCTCGCCGTGGCGCACAACTTATGCTTGGAAAGAATTCCGCAGTATGCAATGCAGAACTCCGTCATTATTTCTTTTTTTTCGTCCTGTGCGACTATTGCTATTACCATATTATTGGTTCTCCTTTCGCCTGATTTTGCGAGCGGTCAATAAAACCTGAGCCTCTTCTTAGGCTTGACCACTCCGTGAAGCAAAGCTATCCGCTCACCGCATATTCGCCCGGCAATATTGCCGCAGGCGATGCCTGCCGCATCCTTTTTGATATCGCTGAGCGTTTTGGAATCGGCAGTCGCTCTCTCGGCGGCCGGCGAATACGGCACTACGCCGATGACCGGAACCGAGGTCTTTTTGATTATCGTAACGATGGAGCCGTTATTTCTGTCGGGCTCGCTCAAATCGTATGAATTGATGAGAAGTCTGATATTGCCGATACCGCGCATGCTGAGCTCGGACGCAGTTTTTTCCGCCGCCCGAACTGCATTTACGTTATCCGTAGTGACAACCAGCGCGTAGTTGACCTCCTTTGAGCCGCGCAGCATCTCATAGAAAAAGCTGTTGCCCGCCGGCATATCCAGCAAAACTATGTCGGTTTTTTCGGCAAGCGCCGAAAGTGCTTCGTCAAAGCGCGAGCCGTCGATTCCTTCGAGGTCGCTTACAGAAAAAGCGGACGGAGCCGGAACAAAGCAAAGATTTTCGCGGTTTGTCTGCACCGCGGCCTCCTCCGGAGTGGCTGTGCCGCGCAACAGCTCAAGCACATTGCCGCTCACGAGGTTTTCCGCTCCGAGCGCAATATCCAGTCCCCGCGTGCCGAAGTCCATGTCAACGGCAACGGTCTTTTTGCCCCTTGCCGCGAGCTGAACCGCAAGCGCCGCAGTCAGCGTCGTTTTTACTACGCCGCCTTTAAAGGAGGAAACCATAATTACCTTGCTCAAAGATATACCTCCTCAAAACATAGATATTCAAAAAGCATTTTATCACAATAATTCACATAAGTCAACAAAGCAAAACGCAAATGGCAAATGTGCATTTAGCCAAAATATGTCTCGTTTTTTCGGCATTTTCACCAAATATCAGGAAAACTCTATATTGACCTCCGAAGCTATTGCAAACGGAGTGACATTTATATCAAGGAGAGGTGTCAGCTCGGCAAGACGGTCAAACAGCGCACTCGCGCGCACACTGCCGAGGCGGCGCGCCGCTCTTGCGAGCAAGTCGCGGTCTGTAAAGAACAGCGGCTCGGCGTCGATTTTTTCCGAGCAAACGACAATATCTCTTAATGCCGAGGACATGAGATTGAGCACCTCCCGCAGAGAGTCGCGCTTTGCCGCGGCGGGAGCGAGAATCGTACACAGCTTTTCGTGATGGCTGCCGTCGGCTACGGCGGAAAAATAGTCCGTCACTGTCTGCTCCGCCGCCGGTGCTCCGCCGGCTTCTGCAAGCTCGAGCGCGCGGCCAAGAGAGCCGCCGGACAGGCGTGACGAGCGCAGGATGAGCTTGCGGTCGACATTTGGCAGCCGTTTTGAGAGAGCGTCTGCGATGCGGTCTGCCGAAAGCAGCTCGGTCTTGAGTCTGACAGAGCGCGACAGCACGGTGGGCAAAAGCTTTGAAGCGTCATGTGTGAGAATAAAGAATTTCAAATGCTCGCCCGGCTCCTCCAGGCTCTTGAGCATGGCATTCTGAGCGTTGGCGTTCAACAGCGTTCCGTCCCGGATAATAAAAATGCGGCAATCTGCCTCCGACGGAACAAGCATACTCTGTTCGAGCATCTCCCGTATCTGTGATACCGATATGAAAACTTTGCCCTTTTCGGGGTTAATCTCGGTCACATCCACATGGTCTCCGGACAGGATTTTTTTGCAGGAAGCACACTCGCCGCACGGCATTCCGTCCGACTGTCTGCTCTTGCAGCACATAGCAGCCGCCGCCAGCCTTGCCGCAGTCAGCTTGCCGGTTCCGCGCGCGCCCTCTATAACATACGAAGCGCAAAAAATATTATCCTTTATCTTTCGGAAAAGCGCGGTCTTGAGCGCCTCATTCCCGATAAGCTCGGTTTTCATTCGTGTTCATACCTTTCAACATTCAATACGAATACGGTCGCGCCGCCGACGGTGACGTCGACTCCGTCGCTCATCACCGCACCCGGTCCGAGCATAAGTTCGGCAGGGAGATTCGGTCCGGTTCTTACCACTCTGCGATGGCCGTTGCTCTTGATAACAGCTACGGCGTCATCGACCCTGTCGTCCTCAACTCCGACAAGCAATGTGGTATTGCCCTTTTGCAAAAATCCGCCGGTCGTGCCGATCTTGGTCACCTGATATTCCTTTTTTCTCAGTGCGCCCGAAACGGCGGCGGTATCGTCCTTATTGACAATTGCAACGATAAGTTTCATTTTCAAAAACTCCCATCAATATTACCTTCGGCAACAACCGAGACCGTGTCACAGCTTCCGGTCAGCGCGCCGATAACCGCCGAATCAAACCGTTCGCCGGCGGTGACGGCAGGGATACCGGGAGGATAAACCGCATACATGGCGCCGGATATTCTGCCTTCGGCGTCCTTGAGAGAGACGCGCTCATGCCCGGCCAAAACCGCCGTTCTGATCGACATTGCTTTTTCGGGGATGTGAACATCAGGCCTTCGCGGCGGACGCGGACGGGGAGATATTTCTCTGACGGCCTGAGCCAACAGCTCGGCGTCGGTATCGCAAAAGCCGTACGGCAAAATCATGATTATTCCGTCTCCGTCGCAAAACTCGCAGCTTATACCGCGGCTTGACAGCGAATCGTACACATCTTCTGCTTTTTCACAGCAAAGATACAGCCGGAGAGGATCGTCGGACGGTGCAAAAAGCGACGGGAACCGCTCGCGCAGTCCGTTTGCCGCTCTGACTGCGCCAAGGTATGTTCTTTCGCCTTCTGCCGTCATATTATCGCGTATATCCGCCAGTGCGGCGTCTATTGAAGCAAGGATAAGAAAGCTCGGCGAGGTCGAGCCGAAAACCGACATCTTTTCCCGCACGCAGTCGGCAAATCCTTCGCCGAAGCGA
Source organism: Bacillota bacterium (assembly GCA_029006345.1). Lineage (GTDB taxonomy): Bacteria > Bacillota > Clostridia > Oscillospirales > SIG627 > SUG1173. Next base: position 1,214 of record JAQXGK010000090.1, on the reverse strand, counting down.
GAAATCATTTGCTTTGATATATGCAGCACCGCACCGCCGGTCAGCACCGGGAGCGTCTTATGCAGCGAATCGACCGTAAAATCCACGCCGAAGCTGACAGGGTGCTTTTTCCCGCCGCCGACAAACATCAAATGCGCCCCGTGAGAATTATCGGCTACCGTTACTACGCCGTGTCTGCGGCAGACCTCCCGTATTTTCGCCAGGTCGGCGGCTCTGCCGTAATAATCGTACGAGGTAAATATATATGCTCCGGCGCGCGAAAGCGTCTCTTCATCCGGCACGCCCACCGTCCAGACGGGCTCAATCCCGATAAGCGCAAAAGCATTTGCCACCGACTTGTGACAGCGACGGTCGCAAAGAAAGGCCTTGTTTTCGCACAAATCCGATGCCGCCGCTATCGCCGCCTGAAGCGCCAGCGTCGCGCCGCCGCAGGAAAAGAGAGCGGCGCCCGAGCCAAACTGCTCTGCCGCCAGCCGTTCTGACTGTGCCGCCGCCCCCGTCGGATGATACAAATCGTCGGTGGCGGTCAGCTCGGTAACATCAAAAGAAATAGCGGCGTCATTGATGGGCAGACGGTCACCGCGCCGCTTGCCGCCGTGAGCGGGCATGTGCAGACGAAGCCGCGCCGCGCGCGAATATTCATCGAGCATATCGCAAATAGGTGCAGTCATACCGTCCTCCGTGTCATTTTATTCATTAGTAATTATACCATCGGCGGCGGTAAAAGTAAATGAAAGCTCATGTTGAATTGTTAATATTTTTTTGATATCATATAATCAAGCAAGATGAAGTTTGGCAAACTGATTGATATTACACACAATGCGGAAAGGAACGCAAAAATGAAAAAAATCACAGCTCTTCTGCTTGTATTTGCAGTCGCGGCGTGTATCGCCTCCTGCAGCAAAAAGGACGGAGAAATAAAGACCGGCAATTCCGGCAAAACCGAAAATACGACTGCGGCGGCAACCGACAAAGACGGAAACGCCGTTACGGAGAATGAAAAGGACACCGCCTCAACAAGCGGCGCCGGCACCTCGCAGGGCACTGCCGACGCGCCCAAAACGACTATTACCCTGTCCGAGGAGCAGCGCCAGCAATTAAAGCAGGACGGGCTCGACCCCGACAAGGTAGACATAGTCGACGCACAGCACCCCGATGTGGATCCGGAACCTGCCGGCAGCTTCATATCGACTGACGGCACCGACTTTTCAAGC
>JAQXGK010000089.1 GCA_029006345.1 Bacillota bacterium | reverse complement strand
GACAATATAATACAAGCCAGCAGCAATACCGCTGTACTTCGCAGTAATTTTTTCATTTATTCAGCCTCCGTTGTCTTGTCAGCAACCGTCTATACCGTCAGAATTATGCAAAATCAAGTCTTCAACTATAACAAACTTTGTATATAATGATACCATGTTTTGCATCATTTATCAACTGGCGCAGAATAAATACCAATTATTGGTTCTTGGCGCGACTTTTGCCGTTTTACGCCGAAACAATACGAAGAGCTGCTATTCCGGGCTTTTTACCGCTTTGCGAAGCATTATCATTGACGGCAGGGAAAGCGTAGTAACCGCCATCATAAACGACAGAACTACGCCCAGCAAGGTGCCTTTTGCAAGCAGAGCTTCCGCAATCAGGATAGTTCCGAATATATCGGCATACATGGGAACGCCTGCGATTGCGGCAGCAATCACAAGGTATGCAAACTCACGGGCAAGCTATTTCGGACAGGTAAGTACAAACAGACTCGCCGCGAAGATCCCGGTTCCGGATGCGCGGTGGCGGCAAAATAGCTTCGGCCGGTCACAAAATGCCGAAGGGAGACGGCTCCTTGCGAAGCGTCTCCCTCGTTTTGGTTTTAAAAGTCATCAGTCAAACATAACGCTTGCCATGGTCGAGCCCTCGTGACCGGTATCCACGGCAAATTTGCAGGCATTCAGCAGAATATCCTCAAAATCCGGAAGATATCCGCGATAATCGGGGTAGAAGTACTCCTCGTGGATAAGCATGGACAAGAATCCGAATCTGCCCTTCTCCTTTGATATTTCCTTAAGCTTGTCAAGCACCGTATCCTTATGGAAGCAGTTAAGAACGATATCTATTCTGCCGTACATTACATCCTCGTCGTTATCCTTCCAAAAATCCCGTGCGCCGACATGACGCACAAAATCGAGGGGATAATGGTATGCCACAAGCGTCTTTTCGGCGGGTGTGACCTCAAAGTATCCCGCGAGACCCTTGTAGCCGTGCTGACGGAGCGCACGCACTCCGGCGATGTTGGATGCGCCCCAGTGCAAAGTAGTCACCTTTGAGAGGCTCTCCTCGCCTGCGAACCTGATGATTTCGCGGTGAACCTTTTCGATATCCTCGGATATTCTTTCAAGCGTTGTCTCCTTATACGGCTCGTCGGGATAGTTTTTGTCTGCGTGGAAAGAAAGCCTCAGCCAATCCGAATTTGCACGGAACTCGTCCTTAAACTTATCCGTCATCATGGAGAGGTTGAAATAGTCGCGCTTTTCGGAAAAATCCTTCATTGCCTCGCTGTCGAACTCATAGTAAATATTAAAATGAACAACCGCACCGTACAGGTCATGCGCCTTCTTGAATACCTTGAGATACGGATTCTCGAAAATCGACTTGTAGCTGTCCTTGTGGTCGTTGATATCCTGGAGCCAAAGAATGTTGTCGTCGACCGACACTCTGTATTTTTCCGTCGGCTCCTTCAGCTTATATACCGCAACCTTTGCCTCAAGCCCGCTTTTCCTGTCGATGGCGGAAACGGTGTTTCTGTGGCCGGTCAGCCTGACCGGACACTCAAACGAGCCGTCCTTGTATTCCGCCTTGACTTCGTTTATGTAAAGGTCGGATGTTTCGCTCGCCTTGACGCGGGCTACAATAGTCAGACTCCCGTCGTCGTTTACGGTGCCGTCGAACTTATTCAGGCAGTCGCCGTCAAGCGGAAATTCAAAATTAATCTCACTGTCGGAACCGAAATAGTTTTTCATAATTCTATTATTTCCTTTCACTTAAACCTCTCCGTGCCGAATCGGCACTTATAACCAACCCGATTCTATCACAATGTTTACGCCAAATCAAGCACCATCGGAGTATAATATATTCCGCCGCGCACACTTCTCCCGCCCGCAGCGGCAAAACCGTTTTTCTTATAAAAATCCACCGCAAAATCCGAGGCATTTACGGTAATGCGGCCGGCGGCGCAGCCTTTTTTCAATTCCGCAATCAAAAATACTCCGACACCCTGCCGTATTCTGTCATGCCGCACGAACAAAAGCGACAGCTCTCCCTCCGGCTTGAGTGCCCCGACGCCCACAAGCAAGCCGTCGGAAAACGCCCCGACAAAACGCATCCCGCCGAGCATACCGAGCTGCAGAGCCGCCACGGAAACCGATTCCCGGAAGCTTTCTATCGCCGCCATTGTGCAGGTTCGGGAATTGTGATAATAAAAGCTTTTCCAAACCAGCTCCGAAGCCTCTTTCATATCCTCAAGCTCCAGGTCTCGCGCGGTAAGCTGCATAAATCATCCCTCCAAAACATATTTCGACATAACGGAACATAAATAATTGCAAATAAACAAGGTTCGGTATATAATAAATCCGGAAATTAAAAGATAAGGGGCAATCCGATGTTTTTCAACATACTCAAAGCAATTATTCTCGGTATAGTTCAGGGCATAACCGAATGGCTGCCGATAAGCAGTACGGGACACATGATAATCGTAGACAAAATCATCTCTCTGAACGTCACCGAGGGATTCCGCAATCTTTTCTTCGTGGTTATACAGTTGGGTTCCATACTTGCAGTGGTAGTAATGTATTTCAACCGTCTGAATCCGTTTAATCCGCGGCTCAAGCCGGGCAAAAGGGATTCCATTATACGCCTGTGGATAAAGATACTTATTGCGACAGTTCCCGCCGGAATAATCGGTCTGATTTTCGACGACACCATTCAGGGACTTTTCTACAATTCCTCCCTTATCGTCGCCGCGGCGCTGATAATTTACGGCGTTATGTTCATCTGGATAGAAAGGCGTCAGCAGAATCTCAACCCGATAATCGTCCGCAGCAATCAAATCACATACAAAACCGCGGCTCTCATGGGACTTTTTCAGGTTCTCGCGCTTATTCCCGGCACTTCACGCTCCGGCGCCACCATTCTCGGCGCTCTTATTTTGGGCTTCTCCCGTCCGGTCGCAGCAGAATTCTCTTTCTTTATGGCGATCCCCGTAATGATCGGAGCGAGCGGCTATGAAATCATCAAGTACATATTATCGCATACATACCTTGATTTTTCAAGCGGCGCGGTCTGGGCAGTCATCGGTCAGGAGTTTGTCGTTCTGCTGTTTGGCTTTGTCACGGCGTTTGCCGTCTCTCTTTTCGTTATTCGTTTCTTAATGAACTTTATAAGAAAACACGATTTCACCGTTTTCGGCTACTATCGGATCGGTCTCGGCGCGCTGATAATACTTATCACGGCAATAGCCGCCATATTCTGAAAAAACGTGCTGTCAAGCAGGGAGCCCGAAAGCTTCCTGCTTTTCCGTTCACATAATTTTATTTAGGGAAACAAAATGAAAAAATCAAATGATTTTGTCTTGCTGACGGCGCTCTGCTCGCTCGTTTATTTTATCAGCTATTTGACGCGGGTGAATTTTGCGGCGGCGCTGGCGGAAATAGTCAATGACCTGAAAATAGCCAAGACGGCCGCCGGGATAGCCGTGACCGGAAGCTTTATCACATACGGTGCCGGTCAAATAGCAAGCGGAATAATAGGCGACCGTGTGCCGCCGAGAATAATGGTATCTGTCGGGCTTCTCGGCAGTGCCGCCTGCAATCTCGCGGTTGCCGGACTTGATTCCATAGGCGTGATATCGGCTGTTTGGTGCGTTAACGGTCTGTTTCAGGCCATGATGTGGCCTCCGCTCGCTCGCATACTCGGTGAAAATCTGAGCTTTACCGAATATACCGAAAGCTGTGCTTTTGTAACTGCGGCTTCCAGCGCGGCGACCGTAACGGTATATCTGTCCGTACCCGCGTTCATACGCATTTCCGGCTGGCGCGCGTCTTTCGTCACCTCTGCCGTCTGCGCTGTGCTGACTGTTTTTGTATGGTTTTTCGGAATAGCACGTTTTGATAAAAAACCGACGGCAAAAAAGCAAGCAGATCAAAAAAAGTCCGGCGCACTGCGGCAATTCGGCGCTACCGGACTATATTTCGTCATGGCGGTCATAGTCCTGCAGGGTATGCTTCGCGACGGTATTACCACATGGATGCCGACATATATCAACGAAAACTTCTCTCTCGGAACAGGCAGTTCCATTTTGACTACGGTCATTTTGCCGCTGTTTTCGATAATCTGTGTCGCCGTCGCCTCAAGGCTTATGAAGCGCCTGAAAAGCGAATTCAACGTCACTCTGCTCTTGTGGAGTGTTGTTCTTATTGCGGCTGTACTGCTCGCTCTGCTGCGCGAGTTTAATATGGCTGTGACCGTCGCCCTGATGGCAGTAATAACCGGATCCATGTACGGAATAAATCTTATGCTGCTCGGAAACCTGCCGGCAAGATTCCGCGACAAGGGCTGCATTTCTGCCGTCAGCGGAACACTAAATGCCTTTACATATGTCGGGAGCGCGGCTTCCGCCTACGGGTTTGCCGCCGTCAGCGAAAAATTCGGCTGGGGAACGCTTATAGTTTCATGGTGCGGTATGGCTCTTGCCGCGCTTATCCTGACACTTCTCGCCCGCCGAAAATGGCATAGAAATCTTCAAAAATCCGACAATTAAACAAAATCCGCCGCTTCTCCGATAATCAGCGGTCGGAGATTGCTTTCTGCCGATGCGGGCATCTTTGCAAACAAAAAGTCATTTCAAAGATAGAGTATAATAAATTGCGCAGTAATATTTCTCATTCATAAAAATCAGATTTCAAGAAAAAAGACGATTGCCACAGCAATCGTCTTTTTCATAGCAATAGGGTACGAAAAAGATGGATCTGCGTTTTTTGACAGATAGATTCGTACAACCGGAAACAGTTTTCGTGAAATATTTTGCTGACGCAAAATGTGAAATAAAATTCGCCTAACATTTACGAAGCCGTAAGGCGAATTTCGTTAAAAAAAGCACGCTTTCGCGTGCTTTTTTCTGCCGAAGAGTAATCAAAGGTCGCAGAACCGAGGTAAAAGTAAGCAAAAGCACACCTTTTACCGTCTTCGTTTTGGCGTAAAGCCTATCTTTGATTGAATGTTGATAAAACCTCCGACTTTGGGTACTT
>JAQXGK010000088.1 GCA_029006345.1 Bacillota bacterium | reverse complement strand
TATACTATTCGTTTTTAGCTTCTTTCGCCCGGTTTTCGGACATACTCTGCGAAAGTTCCCTCCATCTCAAAACCCTTGGTTTTTACTGTGTAGCAATCTCTCGCTTCATCGCACATCAAGCCTTGTAAGTATAATATACATAGGAGTTTTTTTCAACCCATATCCCTATTGTTTACAATTTGTTTACAATATTTTTCTCAAAAACATGCCATAATCATCCTTACCGCAGTCAACATAAATACAAACGCATTTCCGGCAACCGCCGTTAATTCTTAATCATAGCTGTCGTAAATACGGTAAAGCACAAACGAAAAAATTGCAGGTCAAGTGACCTGCAATTTTTTTGTATCAACAATTCTACTTCAATTTGTATCCGCATTTTCCGCAAAATGCCGCACCATCGGACACCGCATTGCCGCAGTTCGGACAAAACGAAGCTGCCTTCGCCTGACCCGCATTTGCTTGATCGGCATTTGTCTGTGCCGTCTGCCCCGTCTGCCCCACCTGCTGCGCCTGTCCGTGAGTAAAAGCCTGCTTGGGCGGAAGCTTGCTTATCTCGTCGTAAAAAGCCGCATTGATAAGACCGCTCAAAAGCGGAACGGCAATAGAAACAAATACAGTGAACAGGAAGCTGATGACGGCGAAGAGAATTCCGATAAGCGGTATAATTGCCAGTATCGAAAGCACTATCTGTACGCCGAAGCATATACCGAATATAATCATATCCGCACCGAACATGGTGCCCTTGTAGCCGTTTGTCTTTTTCATCGAGAGCCTGAGCGCCTCGGTGGCGGAAACCTCCGGCTGCGTCATGAGTATGTAAGGAGTGAAACGGTAGGAGTAAGCCTTAATTACCGCAAAAACGATACCTGCCAAAGGAATAAGAGCCCAGATAAAAATCCAAAGTGACATCCACGCCATACCGCCCGCAACATGGGCAAATTTCTTAAAGCCTGCGAATATCTGTTCGGAATTTACCTCCTTGCCTCTGTAGCCGTCGAGGTAAACAAGAGCCATTCCGGCATTGAGCGTGAGCACTATCGGCACAAAGAGTATCGGAAGCGTCCATGTTGCGATCATCGCAATGACCGTAAGCAGTGAAACAAGCATGGAAAGTCCCCAGAGCCGAACAGGCTTTTTCTTGAGTACAGCGAAGCAATTTTTGTAAATGTAACTGATCATAATCCTTTCCTCCTGAAAAATGTCACTTATATTTTAGCATATAAACAAATTTTGTCAACTCTTGGCGGCAGTCATTTTCTCCTGCTTTACCTTGTGATCGATAACATGGCGCGATGCCAATTCGTCGTATATCTCCTCAAGACTTATTCCCATTTCGCACATAAGCACAAGCACGTGATAAGTCAGATCGGCGATCTCGTACACCGTCTCTCCTCTGTCGGAATCCTTGGCGGCAATAATGACCTCGGTAGATTCTTCGCCAACCTTTTTGAGTATCTTGTCCCGTCCCTTTTCAAAAAGATAAGTCGTGTAAGAGCCCTCCTTCGGGCAATCCTTGCGGCCCCTTATAAGCTCGAGAAGCGCCTCCAGAGAAAATTCGTGCTTCTCGTCGTTTATAAACACCGCGTCCTCGAAGCAGGAATCGGTACCCTTGTGGCAGGCGGGTCCGTCCTTTTCGACGCTGACGGTCAGCGCGTCGCGGTCACAGTCTGCGACAATGGAAACTATATGCTGATAGTTGCCGGAGGTCTCGCCCTTTCTCCACAGCTTGCCGCGCGAGCGCGACCAAAAGCAGGTCTTTTTCTCCTTTATGCTTATTTCAAGGCTCTCGCGGTTCATATACGCAAGCGTAAGCACCTTTTTTGACTTGGCGTCAACAACAATGGCGGGAATAAGACCCTTTTCGTCAAATTTCAGTTCGTCAATATTTACCATTTCTCTTTTTCCTTTTGTATTACTATATTCTGACATTTATACCGTCTGCGGCAAGCTTTCTTTTCAGCTCGGGAATTTTCACCTCGCCGAAATGAAATATCGAAGCCGCGAGACCCGCGTCCACAGCGGGAATTTCGCGAAACAGCGCTGTAAAGTCCTCGGCACAGCCCGCTCCGCCCGACGCAATCACCGGAACTTCCGCAAAATCGCAAACGGCACGAAGCATATCTATGTCAAATCCCCGTTTCACTCCGTCGGTGTCTATGGAATTCAATACAATTTCGCCCGCTCCGCTGGCAATTCCGTCCTTTATCCATTTGAGCGCGTCGAGACCGGTGTTCTCTCTGCCGCCCTTGGCAAACACGGTAAAGATGCCGTCCACCCGCTTGACATCCACCGACAGAACAACGCACTGATTGCCGTATTTTTCGGCCGCCTCCCGTATAAGCGAAGGATTTTTCAGCGCTCCGGAATTTACGCTGACCTTGTCGGCTCCGCATTTCAGCACGCGGTCAAAGTCATCTAATGTGTTTATGCCGCCGCCCACCGTCAGCGGTATGAATATCTCGCTCGCAACAGCGCGCAATATGTCGGTAAACAGCGTTCTCTTTTCAACCGATGCCGTAATGTCGTAAAAGACAAGCTCGTCGGCGCCCGACTCGCTGTAGCAGCGAGCCAGCTCTATCGGGCTCGACACGTCTCCGAGCCCTTCAAAATTCACACCCTTAACCACCCGTCCGTCCTTGACGTCCAGACACGGAATAATTCTTTTTGTAATCATCAGCTGTCACCGCCCGCGATTTCAAGCGCCCGTCTCAAATCCAGTGCGCCGGTATAAAGTGCTTTGCCTAAAATAGCACCGTACAGCCCCATGCCGCAGAGTGCTGTAATGTCCTCCTCGCTCGAAACGCCGCCGGAAGCAATCACCTTGAGCTTTGTCTTTTCCTTAAGCTCGCGGTACAGCTCCGTATTGGTGCCCGACAGCGCGCCGTCGCGCGAGATATCGGTGCAGATTATCACCCCGACGCCTGCCTGCTCGAGCCTTTTGCAGAAGTCGAGATACTTTATCCCGGACTCCTCCGTCCAGCCGTGAGTAGCCACAAATCCGTCGCGGATATCTACTCCCACCGCAATCAGCGAGCCGAATTTTTGCACGGCCTGCTCGGTAAAAGCCATATTCTGAACCGCCGCCGTTCCGAGAATGGTGCGCCCTACGCCGGCCTGTTGGTACCGCGCTATAGTCTCCGGAGAGCGTATTCCGCCGCCCACCTCGAGAAACAGTCCGCTCTCGGAGGCCAGCCGCTTAATAACGTCTATATTGGGCGTAGTACCGTCGCGCGCCCCCTCTAAGTCAACCACGTGCAGGTTCTCGGCACCGCACTCGCGAAAGCCCATGGCGACCCTGAGCGGATTTTCGTCGTACACCGTCATCTGCTTATAGTCGCCCTTGAAGAGCCTGACCACCTTGCCCTCGTACAAATCTATCGCCGGAAAAACCTTCATTTGCCAAAAAATCCTTTCGTGTTATGCTTCGATAAAGCCGCGCAGAATATCAAGTCCTACACGTCCGCTCTTTTCGGGATGAAACTGTGTGCCGAACACGCATCCGTTTTCGACAGCCGCCGTCAGCGGCGCGCCGTATTCCGCTGTCGCCGTCAGCGACTTTTCGCAGCCTGTTCCGGCGTACGAATGGACAAAATATACATGGTCGCCCTCGTTTATGTATTTGAACAGCCGGCTCTTTTGCCTGTCCTTCGGGAAGCTGAGAGCATTCCAGCCGATATGAGGCACCTTCAGTCCGGGCGTAATCATCGAGTCTATCGGCCGCACCTCGCCCGGAACCAGCGAAAGTCCCTCGTGACAGCCGTACTCATAGCTCTTTTCAAACAAAAGCTGCATTCCGAGGCAAATGCCCAGCAGCGGCTTCCCCGAACTCACCTCTCGCTTTATCACCCCGTCAAGGCCGCTCTGCCGCAGCTTTGCCGCCGCGTCGGCAAAAGCTCCTACGCCCGGCAAAACTATTCTCTCGCACTTTTTTATGTCACTCTCATTTCCGGTGACGCAAATATCCGCACCGACAGCCCGAAAAGAGCTGGCAAGCGAGAACAGGTTTCCGACGCCGTAATCAATTATAGCTATCATAATACACCCTTTGAAGACGGTATTCTGTCTGCGTCATCGGCATTAATTTTTACAGCGTCCGCCAGCGTGTGTGCAAGCGACTTGAACATACACTCGATAATGTGGTGAGTATTGGTTCCCGTCACGGTCCTTATATGCAGCGTTATTTCCGAGTGGCGTACAAAGCCCCGAAGGAATTCCTCAACAAGCTCGGTGTCAAAATCGCCCACCCTGTCCTTTATGTCTCCGGGAAAGTACTCAAGGTGCGCCCTGCCGGAAATGTCGGCGGCGCACAGCACCAGCGACTCGTCCATCGGCAAAATAAAGTAACCGTATCGGTAAATGCCGCGCTTGTCGCCCAGCGCCTGCCTGAATGCATCGCCCAGTGCAATACCGATATCCTCCACCGTGTGGTGGTAGTCAACCTGCGTGTCTCCCTTGCAGCTCACCTTCAGTCCGAAGCGGCCGTGGCAGGCAAACAGCTCGAGCATATGGTCGAGAAATCCGCAGCCCGTATCTATTATGCTCTCGCCGCCGTCCAGGCAAAGCGAAAGCTTGATGTCGGTCTCCCCGGTTTTTCTTTCTATTACTGATTCTCTCATATTTCCGTTCCTTTCACAGCGAGTCGATCGCGCTTATAAGCGAACGCATATCGTCCTCCAGGCCTATTGTGATTCTATTATAATCCGAAATGCCGTCAGAGTCAAAATGTCTTATCAAAAATCCTTTTTCCTTTAACCTGAGATAAAGCTCCTTTCCGCCTATCTCGGGACTTTTGGCAAAAACAAAGTTTGCGCTGGACTTGAGCACCGCAAAGCCGCGCTCGATAAGCTGCTGTGAAAACAGCTCCCTCACCCTGATTATCTCCCGCCTGCATTTTTCAAAGTATTCCCTGTCCTCAATCGCCGCTTTGCCGGCAATCAGAGTCAGGCGGTTGATATTGTAGGGGTTATTTGAATACTTTATTCTGTTTAAGTCGTCTGTCAAAGCCTCGGAGGCGACGCAAAAGCCAAGCCTTGCCCCGGCAAGCGAGCGCGATTTTGAAAAGGTCTGCACAACCGCAAGATTCGGGTAATTTTTAACAAGCCCCACGGCGCTCTCCGCGCCGAAATCAACATAAGCCTCGTCTATCACCACAACGCTGTCGGGATTTTCCCGCACGATTCTCTCGATTTCGTCCGTCCCGAGCGCCATTCCCGTCGGTGCATTGGGATTTGCGATAACCTTGAGACTTTTGCCGCCGATGTAGTCGTCGGGGCAAACGGTAAAATCCTCCCTGAGCGCCTTTTCGTGCTTTTCGAGACCGTAGAGGTCGCAGTAAACCTTGTAAAAGCCGTAGCTTACCGAAGGATAAGTCACACCGTTTTCGCCGTAAGCCATAAAGAGAAATGACAGCACCTCGTCCGAGCCGTTTCCCACAAAGATGTTTTTGCTTTGGTATCCGGTATAGCGCGCTATCGCCTCTCTGAGCTCTGTGCATTCGGGATCGGAATACAGACGCAGCTCGGATACCGCCGCGGAATTCACGGCCTTTATCACATTTTCGGACGGCGGAAACGGCGACTCGTTTGTGTTGAGCTTTATATATTCCCTGCCGCGGGGCTGTTCGCCCGGCGTATACGGCTTGAGCGTCGACAGCCGCGAACTCATAAATCTACTCATTTCTCACTTTTCCTCACTGTCAAATCTGACCAGTACCGAGCGCGCGTGTGCGTGCAGTCCCTCGTGCTCCGCGAAATATGCTATATCGTCCTTGACGGTGCGCAGCGCGTCCTTCGTATAATAGGTAAATGCCGACTTTTTAACAAAATCATATACCGAAAGAGGGCTTGAGAAGCGAGCCGTGCCTCCGGTGGGCAGAGTGTGGTTCGGGCCTGCAAAGTAGTCGCCGAGCGCCTCAGGACAGTTGCGCCCGAGGAATATGGAGCCGGCGTGTTTGATTTTTCCGAGCCACTCCATCGGCTGTTCTACGCACATTTCGAGATGCTCCGGCGCTATCTCGTTGGCAAGCTCCACCGCCTCGCCGACAGAGCCGACTACTATTATCTTGCCCTTATCGTCAATGGAAGTCCGCGCTATTTCAGCTCTCGGAAGGAGCGGTATCTGCGCCTCTAATTCATCCGAAACGCGCTTGGCCTCATCGGCGCTTGTGGTTATCAGAATAGCGCTTGCGACCCTGTCATGCTCCGCCTGAGACAGCAAATCCGCGGCAACCGTTCTCGCGTCGGATTTTCCGTCGGATACTACGAGTATCTCGCTGGGGCCGGCAATCATGTCTATTGCGACTCTGCCGAAAACCTGTCTTTTGGCTTCTGCGACAAACATATTTCCGGGTCCTACAATCTTATCGACTCTCGGCACGCTCTCGGTTCCGTAGCTGAGCGCCGCGATAGCCTGCGCGCCGCCGACCTTGAATATCCTGTCGACTCCGGCAATAGCCGCGGCGGCAAGTATTACCGGATTGACCTTTCCGTCCTTTGAGGGGGGTGTCACCATGCATATTTCGCTGACTCCGGCAAGACGTGCCGGAATGCAGTTCATAAGCACCGTGGAAGGATATGCCGCCGTTCCGCCCGGTACATACAGTCCGACCCGCTCAATGGGCATTACCTTCTGACCGAGTACGACTCCGTCCTCCCGTTCTATGCGAAAACCCTCGGTAATCTGATTTTTGTGAAAAGCCTCGATGTTTGCCTTGGCGCGGCGAATAACTGCTATATACTCCTCATCCACCTGCCGGAGAGCCTCGTCGATTTCCTCCTTTGTTACCTCAAGCGAAGTCAGACGCACCTTGTCGAATTTTTCCTCATATCCGATAAGCGCCGCATCGCCGCCGCGTCTTACCTCGTCAATAATGCCCGATACTGTTTCGGACACATTGTTCTTTATCTCGTCGCGGCGCAGAATGTCCTCCGCGCTTTCGTTTTTTCTCTCAATAATGCTGATCATTGTCCCTGTCCCTCACTTGTTTGCGTCCTTACTGCCGAGCTCCTCCGTCAGTCGCTCGCACATCTTTTCGATAGCCGCATTTTTGAATCGGAAGCTCGCCTTGTTGGAAATAAACCGCGCGCTGATATCCACTATCTCCTCAAGCACCGAAAGGTTGTTTTCCCTCAGCGTTGTTCCGGTCTCGACTATATCCACTATCACGTCCGACATGCCGAGTATCGGCGCAAGCTCTATTGAGCCGTTGAGCTTAATTATGTTTATCTCCCGCGACAGCGAATCAAAATACCTGCCGGCGATGTTGGGAAACTTGGTAGCCACTCGGAGCGTGCGGTCGCTGTTTTTGTTGGCTCCCTTGTAGCCCGCCACTGCCATACGGCATTTTCCCAATTTGAGGTCGAGCAGCTCGTACACGTCGGGGCTGTATTCCAGCAGAATGTCCTTCCCGACTACTCCGACGTCTGCGGCACCGTGCTCAACGTAAATGGTAACGTCCGACGGCTTTACCCAGAAGTATCTGACGCCGTTCTTTTCATCCTCAAAAATAAGCTTGCGGTTATTCTCCTTTATCGACGGACAACCGTATCCGGCGCGCTCCAGCATATCGTAAACCTTTTCGCCCAGCCGTCCTTTCGGGAGAGCTATATTAATCATTTCCTTCAACGATTGTCACCTCTTTTCCTATGACTCTGCAGCACTCGCGGGCTCTGGTGGAATCGGCGCATTTTTTAGCCGCCACGGTAAGTCCCTCTGCCGCATATTCCGAAACCGTCTTCATTACGGCGGCAGTGTCGCTCTGATCGTCGTAAAGCACCAGCATATCGCAGTCATACTCCCTCTCGGAGCGAGCCGCAAGCTCTATCTGGTCCAAATATACCGCAAAGCCGATGGCCCCCGCCTTTTTGCCGAGCTTGGACATAAGAAGGTCGTACCGTCCTCCCGACAGCACGCTGGTGGAAATCCCGTTGACAAAGCCCTGGAATATCACGCCGTTGTAGTAGCTCATATCGTTTACTATGGAAAAATCGAGATTTATGCTGACGCTTGAATTGTCGGTCACCGGCTTGCATATCGCCTCCAGCTCCTCCAGCGATTTCTTCATGGCGTCGTTGACGGCCAGGCTTTCCGCCTTTTCAAGCGTTCTGTCCAGCGGCCCGCGCAAAACCGCGACCTCGGAAATTATCTCGCCGAGCTTTGTATCTATACCCGCCTCTTTGCAGATGTCGGCAATTCCGTGGCGGTTTTTCGAGCCTATACAGCGCAAAAGCTGCTCTTTCACCGAGCTGTCGGCGCTGACCTCGTCGAGCAGTCCGCCGACAAATCCCAGATGCGAAATATCCAGTGTGCAGTCGCGCGAAATCGTCGAGAGACTTTTCGCCGCGAGCAGTATCGCCTCACATTCCGAATAACGGTCAAGCTCACCGATATACTCAAGCCCCACCTGAGGTATCTCCTTTATCTCGTGCGTATCCCCTGCGGCTCTGTATACAAATTCATTGTAGTACACCTTGCGCACGCCGACCGCCTCAGTCCCGGTGCTCTTGACTATAGAGAGCGTTACATCCGGCTTGAGCGCCAACAGCCGCCCGAAGCCGTCGCTGAACGCGATTATGTTCTCGCTTTTGAGAAAGCTCTTGTTTTCGAGGTAAAAATCATATTCCTCGAAGCGCTTCATCTTGAATTTTTCGCATCCGAAGCTCCTGTAAAGCTCCAATAGCTTGGGTATTATTTTGTCGCTCGTCTTACTTTGCTTCATGAAATAACCGTCCTTTGATTTGCCTTCGTTTTGTTAAATTATCCTCGTCCGGCCTAAGCCGTTTTCGACGATATGTATTCTCTTCTGCCGCAGTAATTTATACCCCGGCAATATTACTGCGGTAATATAATATCACGCTTTTCCGCTTTAGTCAAGTAAAACGCTAAAATATTTTTTGTTATTTTCTCTCTTTCAAACTTTATTCATTTTTTAGTGGTATAATTTAATATTGAAATTGAGAAAGGATATAATCAAATCATGGAAATAAGCGAAATACTCTCCCACTGCGACCATACGCTGCTCAGCGTGACCGCAACAAAGCAAGATATACTTTCGGTCGTCGATGACGGCATAAAATACAAAACAGCCTCGGTATGCATACCGGCGTCATTCGTCCGCGAAGCCGCGGCATATTCTGCCGGCCGCGTGCGAATCTGCACCGTAATCGGCTTTCCTAACGGCTATTCCACTACCGCCGCAAAGGTGTTTGAGACCGACGACGCGGTAAACAACGGGGCAGACGAAATAGATATGGTAATAAATATAGGCGCCGTCAAATCCGACGATTACGGTTATGTGTCGGATGAAATAGGTCAGGTAAGACGCGCTTGCCGGGGAAAAATACTCAAGGTTATAATAGAGACCTGCCTTCTGACCGAGCAGGAAAAGATCAAGCTCTGCGAAACAGTCTCCGCCTCCGGCGCGGATTATATAAAAACCTCTACCGGCTTTGCGGGCGGCGGAGCCACCTTTGACGATATCGAGCTTTTTGCAAAACATGTCAGCGGTATCAAAATCAAGGCGGCAGGCGGCATAAAAAGCCTCGGGGACGCGGAACGCTTTCTGTCCCTCGGCGCCGACCGCCTCGGCACCAGTTCAATAGTTAAGGCAGTCAAGGCTGCCCAAAAAGCATAAAACGATACTCACCCGATAAACCGCCGTCACGCTCCCTTTCCCGCACTTCCACTTCCCACTCGCGCCGCACTTCCACTTCCCACCTCGCGCCGCGCTTCCACGTCCCACCTCGCGCCGCACTTCCGCGCCTTTCCTTCTCGTCTTTTGTCCGCACCACTGTATGTACCCCTTTCTCCGCTCTCAACCCATTTTTTGAAAGGAACCGCACAATGAACAGACTTTTCTGGATTGTACTCGATTCGCTCGGCATTGGAGAAGCCCCGGACGCCGCCGATTTCGGCGACACCGGCAGCAATACCTTAAAGAGCATATCCAAATCAAAGAAATTTCACATTCCCAATCTACTCTCGCTGGGAATGGGAAATATAGACTCCCTTTCGTATCTCGGCGCGGCAGCGAACCCGCGCGCGGCGCATGCCCGTCTTACCGAAAGCTCCCGGGGCAAGGATACCACGATAGGCCACTGGGAAATGGCAGGGATTATTTCGCCCCGCCCTCTTCCGACCTTTCCGGACGGCTTCCCGCCCGAAATAATATCACAGATTGAGACGGCCACAGGCAGAAAAGTCATTTGCAACAAGCCCTATTCCGGCACCGAAGTCATACGAGACTACGGAGACCTGCATATAAAAACCGGCTCGCTCATAGTCTATACCTCTGCCGACAGCGTTTTTCAGATAGCCGCGCACGAGGAAATCGTCCCGGTTGACGTTCTGTATAAGTACTGCGAAGCGGCCAGAAAAATCCTGACCGGAGAATACGCCGTCGGCCGCGTTATTGCGCGTCCCTTCACCGGCAAAAGCCCGGATTTCATCCGCACCTCCCGCCGCCACGACTTTTCACTCGAGCCGTACGGCAACACGGTTTTGGACGACCTCAAGGCAGGCGGGCTCCGTACAATTTCCGTCGGCAAAATATACGATATTTTCGCAGGGCGTTCAATAGACGAGAGTCACCCCGCCGTCAATAACAGCGATGCAATGAATACCGTGTCCCAAATTGCAGAGCGGGATTTCCGAGGCCTCTGCTTTGTCAATCTCGTGGACTTTGACATGCTGTACGGCCACCGCAACGACACTGACGGGTATGCCGCGGCAGTCAGCGAATTTGACCGCTGGCTGGGCGGATTTCTTCAAAAAATGCGATCGGACGACGTGCTGTTTATTACAGCCGACCACGGCTGCGACCCTGCCACGCCTTCGACCGACCACAGCCGCGAATATGTCCCCTTCCTGGCCTACGGCAGCGAAATCAACCCCGTAAATCTCGGCACCCGGGCAAGCTTCGCCGATATAGCCGCGACGGCGGCCGAGCTGTTTTGCGTAAAATACACAGCCTCAGGCACCGGCTTTGCACCTGAGATAAAAAAATACACAGCCTCAGGCACCGGCTTTGCACCTGAGATAAAAAAGGAATTATTATGAATGATTTGGATTTGATGAATCTCGCCCGTCAGGCACGGAGGCAGGCCTATTGCCCGTATTCCGGCGTTTCGGTCGGCGCGGCGCTTCTCTGCACCGACGGCGAGGTTTACCTCGGCTGTAATATAGAAAACTCAGCCTTTTCTCCGACAATATGCGCCGAGCGGGTCGCTTTTGCCAAGGCGGTTTATGACGGAAAGCGTTCGTTTTCCGCCATCGCCGTATCAGGCGGCAAAGCGGACAGCCACGGGACTTTCCCGCCGTGCGGTGTCTGCCGTCAGGTAATGGCGGAATTTGCCGACCCTCACGACTTCCGTATTCTCCTCGAATCAGGAGGAGAAATCAAAAGCCTTACGCTGTCACAGCTGCTTCCCCTCTCGTTTGATAAAAGCAATCTGTAAAATAAATCCGAAAGGACCGAATCAAAATGAAAAGATTCCTGATTTTCGCCCTGTCCGTACTGCTGATACTCGGTGCCCTCGGCTCCTGTTCTCAAAACAAGGCTGACACGACCGCCGATATATCTCTTCAGACTAAAGAAACGGACGACCAGGCGGATGAGCCCCTCGACGCCGTGGCCTGCTCTGTTGCGTCAATTGTTGCACCGTCCGACAAGACCGATTCAGAGGCTTTGGCAATTCTCGCCGCAGTAAACGACTACACAACGCAAAAATCATTGACATACGCCGAAATCTCCGCGACAAAGGATACCTCCGCCTCCTGCCTTTCGGCAATAAAGCGAGCCGTCGCCGGCGGCGCCCACATCATCGT
This sequence comes from Bacillota bacterium, assembly GCA_029006345.1. GTDB lineage: Bacteria > Bacillota > Clostridia > Oscillospirales > SIG627 > SUG1173. The sequence goes on along the minus strand of JAQXGK010000088.1, from coordinate 10,174 downwards.
CCTTCCTTCCTGCCGCTCGGGCGAAGCTGTCGGAAAGGCTTCCGTAAACTTCCCCGACGTCCGCTTTGTAGCGGCCTACAATACCCACGCCGATACTCCCGATGTCGGCTTTGCAATCAAGAAAAACACCGCACTTGTCGGCATATCAGGAGAAGCAGGCGGATATCTCGCAGGATATGCGGCGGTTTACGAGCAAAAGTACAATCTTTCCGTCCTTGCCGGAGAAGCAAGCGAAAGCTCGCTGTCCTATGCGCTCGGCTTCATTCAGGGCGCCGAGGCGGCGGCAGAAAAACTGTCCTTGCCGGACAGCTCAGTCTCTGTAACCCTCTGCTACAGCGGCTCCGGTGAAAGCGACAACGGAAAATCAGCCGAGCTGTTTTCCGGCAGCGATATCCTTCCCGGGTCCGACCTCATCTTCGCATGCGGAAAAGCGCTCACCGAGGCGGCATATGATGCGGCGGCGGCGTCCGGCAAGCTGGTCATCGGCACCGACGGCGACTATTCCTACTGCTCATCGGCAATGCTCACCTTTATAAAAACCGACATCGTACCCGCTTTTGCCGACATACTCTCCAAAACAGACAGCAATTCCGATTGGGTAGACTACTGCGGCAAGCAGAATAATTATTCTGTCCTCCCCGATAAAAGTGCAGCTATCGGACTTGCCGACAGCTTTGATAGGTTCACGGCGTTCAATGAGACAGAATACGCCTCGGCTCTCGCGCAGGCGCAAAATCTGTCGGTCTGCAGCGTTACGCTGTCCTCCCCCTCCGGCTATCCCGAGGTGTCGGATATAACCTCGGTGCTCAGCCTTCCTAAAATAAATCTTATGATAACAGCGCCGCAGACCGCCGCAATTGACGGCGGCACTGTCGATAATGCAGAGGAATGACGCTATGACTGCATATGAAATCATCAGAAAAAAGCGAGACGGCGGCAAGCTTACACAAAATGAAATCCGCTGTTTTGTAGAGGGACTGACAGACGGCAGTATTCCCGACTATCAGGTCAGCGCCTTTGCAATGGCTGTATATTTTTGCGGAATGGACGATGACGAAACCGCGGCTCTTACCGACGCAATGGCACATTCCGGCGAAATGCTCGACCTCTCGCGCTTCGGAGATAAGTCTGTAGACAAGCATTCAACGGGCGGAGTGGGCGACAAAACCTCGCTGATAGTTCTTCCGCTCGCCGCCTCCTGCGGAGCGATAATCCCGAAAATGTCGGGGCGAGGGCTCGGCATGACCGGCGGAACGGTAGATAAGCTCGAATCTATACCGGGCTACAAAACCTCGCTCGACCCACAGGAATTTCTCTCCCTCGCCGAACAGCACGGCATGGCGCTCATCGGTCAGACCGGCAACCTCGCGCCTGCAGACAAAAAGCTGTACGCCCTTCGGGATGTTACCGCAACAGTTGACAGTATACCCCTGATAGTCTCAAGTATAATGAGCAAAAAGCTTGCCACCGGATCACATTCAATAGTTCTCGATGTCAAGTTCGGCAGCGGCGCATTTATGAAAACACTTGAAGATGCCCGCCTGCTCGCCGAAAAAATGGTTACAATCGGTAAAAAATGCGGCAGAAACATGGCGGCGCTCATTACCGATATGGATACGCCTCTCGGCCATGCCGTCGGCAACTCTCTTGAGGTCAATGAGGCCGTGTCCGTACTGAAAAACCAAGGGCCCGACGACCTTACTTCGCTCTGCGTACAGCTCGCATCTGTCATGGTATCGCTCTCGATGTCGCTTGACGCAGGTGAAAGCACCCGTCTCGTCAGTCAGGCGCTTGTCTCCGGTAAAGCACTCGCAAAATTCCGCGAATGGATAGCCTCGCAGGGCGGCGACACCGCCTTTATCGACCGCCCCGAAGCCCTCGGCATCTCCGCTGTCAGGCATAAGGTTTGCGCTGTGCGGGACGGATATATTTCGCACATCAAAACAGACAGCATAGGCATGACAAGCGTGCTTCTCGGTGCCGGCCGAAAGAAAAAGACCGACAGTATCGACCCGACCGCCGGAATAACATTCCTCAAAAGCATCGGCGACAAGGTAGCCGAGGGTCAGCCGATAGCGATTCTTCACACTTCGTCAGACTCGGTGATCCGCCAAGCCGAAGACCTGCTTTGCTCGTCTGTTCTGATTTCGCCTCAGCCTCCCGAAAAAGCTCCGGTCATACGCGAAATAATCAGATAAGCTATCATGCATAATGGGCAGATACACACTCAGGATGTGTCTCTGCCCATTGTTTTTTATAACAGGAAAACGCCCGCCGCATGCTGCGGCGGGCGTTTATTCAGGTTCTTATGCTGTTTTAGTCCTTTTTCTCCTCAACAGAAGCCTTCTTCTTTTTGGTGAGAATAAGAGCAACTACTATTGCGGCTGCAATAACTGCTGCCGCAGCTATAATGATTATTATTAATGTCCAGTTGACGCTTCCGGCGTCCTCGTCGGCGGCAAAGCCGAAGTCGATTGTGTTCTCTCCCGCAGTAAGCTTGAGAGTAACGATATTATCCTGTACCGCAGGCTCGACCTCCTCGCCGTTTACCGTAACGGTACCCATGTCGTCGGAGGTGGGAAGATAGAATCTGACCTCCGCGTCCTCCTCGAGGTCGATTTCGGATTTGCTCGAATTGCCGTAGTTGAGAGAGACGCTTGCCTTTGCCGGGCTTGAGAAGAGCTCCTTGCCCGCATATTTTACGCTGGTAACGTCGCTTGCGCCGAGACCGGTCTTGACCGCGCCGTCAATAACGCCGAGAACGGTTACAGCCGAGCCGTCGGTTTCAACATTGCCGGAGCTGATGGCATTCCAGTTGCCCTCGCCGTCCTTGCGTGCAAAGATAACTGTATCGGTAGCGCCCTTTGTGCCGTATTCGGAAACAAATCCGAGCACCGAGTCGTCGGTAAGTGTTTCCTTTACCTTAACATAGCAGCCGGAAATATCGGCAATATCAAGCTTTATGCTGATAAGACCCACATAGTTTGCCGTGTCGACGCCATCGGTTCCGAGCGCCTCAACGGTAACCTTATGGTCGCCCATGTCAAGGTTGACATTCTCGACCGTAAAGGTCGTCGTGTCGAGGTAATCGTCAACATACGAATCAAATGTGGTGATTTCCTCGCCGTCGATGTAAATCTTCATTGATCCGTAAAGGTTACCTGTGCATACCTTGAAGGTGAGCGTATAGGATCCCTCGCTCATTACCGAAAGCGGAAGGGTCATCTTGTCTCCGGTCTTTTCCGGCTTAAAGAGGATCATACCGCTGACGTCGGCCTTTGTGTTGGACACTTCTGCATCGTCATTGGAAAGCTCGACCTTGTCGAAGCTCTCGGTCATATCGTAGGTAACGCTCGCGCCCGCATAGGGAGAAAGAATAGCGAGATATTCGGCGTTTGTCGATTTCGTTTGGGTCGTAACATCTATCAGCTGGGAAGAAGTGTTCGTGCCGTACTTGTAGCACTTGATATTAAGCGGATCGGCCGAAGCAAAGTTGATGGCAATGCTGGCCCTGTCATTGACAATGTTAATGGATGAGCCCGTTTTTATGGTGCCCATATTAGCCTTCTCGCCCTCAACCTCAATGCTCTTGGCGTTATCGGCGTTGTATCTCCACTGATATTCGTGGCTGTTAAGTCCGTCAATCTGGTCCATGATGACATAATACGGGAAGGTATGGTTTATCATCATGACATTTCTGTCAAACTGCTTTACGCCGGAGGTTTTGTAAGCGTTTGCCGCAGAACCGATAACATATGAGAAGAAAGGAGCCAGCATCTTGACCTCGGTTTGCGAACGGCCCTTTGAGTTCTGACCCTTGCCGTCCACGAAAATCGTGCTGTGGCCGAAGCTCATGGCGTAGTCGTCGCCTATATTTGCATATCCGGGATCGTTCGCAAGCCATGCGCTGTTCTTTGCGATAACAAAGCTGTTGGAGTCGTAGTGGTTGTGTTCCTTGTCGGACTCGCCTGCGGTAAGCACAAACAGAGTATCGCCGTAGCTCCATCCGGTTCTCAGCGAGGTCATGCCCACCTTGCTGCAGAACTTAGCCTGCAAATCGTCGTTGGGATACATAGAATAGTCGATCTGCGAGTAATCGTACATATATGTAAAATACTCAAGATCGGACGCGCTTGTCCAGCGGCTTGTTACATAGTACGCCGCAAGGGGATTCTGATTCCATTTAGCAAGTATTGACGCGGTAACAAAGAAGAAGGAAGAATAGCTTGAGTCGGAAATGTTGGCAGGAGCGCCGCCTGTGTTCTCGCTTATCGCGATAAGCCATTCGAAAAGGTCTTTGTTGAGCCACTCGTCAGCAAGAAGCTCGGTATCTCCGACAACACGCGCCAAAGCGTCAAGTCCGGGCATTATCGAGTCAACCGCAAGCGAAGTGTACATGGCACCCTCGTGGTCGCCGGACTCTGCACGGTTCTTGAAGTAAAGGCTGATGTAGTCCTTAGCTGTCTGAATGTGAGTTTCGGGATCTTCTATTTCATCGTAGAAGGTGCAGACAGCCATGAGGTAGGCAGCCGCACGTGCCGCAAAGATGTTGTTGTCCTCCGTGGAACGGAAGTCGTACTGGAACTTGAGTATAGCCTTCTCGTAAACGGTATCTTTGATCTTTGTTCTCTCTTCGGGCGTCAGTCTGTCGTAGAATATGTCGTAGAAGGTGCAGATCGAGGTGGTAAGGTGTGTGGTATCGAGGTTGGTCAGCTTGCCGGGGTCTCTGCGCTTCATATCGGTCCAGTCGACAAAGTTGTCAACGACTGACATTGCGAGAAGCTTAACTCTGTCGTAGTATTTTTCATCCTCGGTTATGACATATGCCATTGTAAGCGACTGTATCCGCAGCTGTATCTGACGGCTGAGAGCAGTCCAGGGATAGAGTGAAAGATTGGTAGTCGCGGGAGGATTCTGAAACGGTATGGGGTATGTAACCACATAATCCTCGGCGTGCTCGATTGTAAGCTCGGTTTCATCAAGATAGCTGTTGGCTGTATTGATTATCTTGCTCTTGAGATCCTGAGGAGCATAGGGAACATATTTACTGTTCTCATCAAGCTGGTCATTCTCATCGAGCTTAATGATATCACGCAGCTGTGTAACATCGTCTTCGGTAAAGTAAACTCTCGGATGTCCGACAATATTCTTTGTCTCACCGGAAGCGGTCACCGATATGGCCTGAGCCGCGCCGTCGCCTGACTCTGCATTTGCCGCCGTGTCCGTGTCCGCGGTAACGGTAAAGGCTAAGCAGGTCAAAAGCTGAGCGATAACAAGCACAAGAGCCAGTATTTTCGCACCGGTCATGCATACTTTTTTCAAGGGAATATCCTCGCTTTCGCATAATAATATTACGTTTGTCATTATAGCAAATCAAAAAAACCTTGTCAATTAAAACACCGTATAAATAAGGTATTTTGACGTACATTTTTCCGCAAAAGCACGCGCTTGTGACATATGTACAAAAAAGTCAAGTGCATTTTGTCAATAATAACAGTCGAACTTGCCTTTTGATTGTTTTCGCCTTGCGCGCCGCCCCTGTTTTGGTCGGGCAAGCGAATAAAAAAAGACCGCAAACCCAAAGCGGGCTTGCGGCCTGAAATTGTACGCTATTTTGCGCTTTCTGCGATAAGTCGGCGCATATATTCAGCTTTTGTCTTACTTTTCCTTAACTTCTGCGTTAACGGCTTCAAACTCATCAATAATCTCCTGTTCGGGAGCCGAGGTCAAAAGGCTGACGATAACAATGGCAGCCAAAGCGAGAATAAATGCCGGAAGAAGCTCGTAAATGTCCCATGCTCCGCCGAGCGGACGGATGAGATACTTCCATACGAACACCGTAATACCGCCTACAAGCATTCCGGAGAGTGCTCCCCACTTATTGGCACGCTTCCAGAACAGAGCCGAGAGAACGACCGGTCCGAAGGTAGCGCCGAAGCCCGCCCAGGCAAAGGAGACTATGCGGAATACCGAGCTGTTCTCGTCGCGTGCGATAAACACCGCGACAACAGATATAAGCAGCACCGAGCCGCGCGCGATAAGCATGGATGCCCTGTTGCTCAGGTTGAGACCGAAGGTATCATGCAGAATATTCTGCGAAACGCCGGAAGCTGCGGCAAGCAACTGGGAGTCGGCGGTAGACATGGTGGAAGCAAGAATTCCGGCGAGAATAACTCCCGCAAGTACAGCCAGTATCACGAAGATCAATCCGCTCGAATAGAGATTGCTCATAAACTTGGCTATCTCTATGAGAACCGTCTCCTCCTTTGATGAACCGGCGGTGATACCGTCCTTGAAAATAAGGCCGAGATCCATAAGCTTGTAGCCGATAAAGCCGATAACAACAGCTATTCCCATCGAAATAACTACCCAGACCGAAGCAATTCTGCGGGAAAGCTTGAGCTGTTTTTTATCCTTAATAGCCATAAATCTCAGTAATACGTGCGGCATGCCGAAATATCCGAGACCCCACGCAAGGGTGGAAATAATGGTAATAAATCCGTACTTTCCGACAGCCCCCGTAACCACATTGTGAGTTTCCGTAAGGCTCAGGTATCCGCCGATTTGCTTGGCGTTGTCCAGAACCGCGTTAACGCCGCCCGCATTGGAAAAGCCGAATATCAAAACTATAGCAAGAGCAGCCGTCATAACAATGCTCTGTATAAAGTCGGTGGTAGACGCCGCGAGAAAGCCGCCGAGCGTCGTATAAGCCACAATGACAGCCGCGCAAATAATCATTGCCGGCAGATAGCTTACGCCGAAAAGCGAGCTGAACAGCGTTCCGCAGGCCTTAAAGCCCGACGCCGTGTAGGGAACAAAGAAAATAATAATTATAACTGCGGCAACGAGCGTCAGCAGGTTGTTCCTGTCGCGGAATCTCTTTGTAAAGAAATCCGGAATAGTAATTGCGTTAATTTTACTCGTGTAAACGCGGATTCGCTTAGCCACGACAAGCCAGTTGATATATGTACCCACGGCAAGTCCGGCGGCGGTCCACACCGCCTCGGCAGAGCCGGTGAGCAGCGCAACCCCCGGAAGTCCCATAAGAAGCCAGCTGGACATGTCGGATGCCTCCGCGCTCATGGCGGTCACCAACGGTCCGAGCTTTCTTCCTCCGAGATAAAAGTCGTCGACGCTCTTGTTCTTCTTAGTGAAATAAGCGCCGATTGTGAGTACTGCCGCAAGATAAACGAAGATTGACACGCAGATTATAATCTGAGCGGTAGTCATAAAACTATACCTATCCTTTCAAAAATCCGTAACATTCATTTTTGCAAAAAATCAATTAATTATACTTTGTTTTTACAGTTCTGTCAAGCGCTCGCCCTTGATTAACAAAATACGAACAAAAGAAATAAACTATAAGAAAACAACAGTGTCAAGACGATCATTGAAAGGAATACCGTATATGCAAACAAAAAACTATCTTGTCGCAGTCCGGGACAGACGCTACGAGTACCTCGCAAGACTTCTTGCAAAGGACGGCGCAGAGGTTCGGACATGGGGCGACAGGCCCGTTTTCGGTATAAAAAACACGCCGGAGCTCAGTCTGCTCACCCAGCCGGTTTCGCTGATACTTCCGTTTAACGCCGGGTGCGACCAGCAGACCGAGGTTGTTTCCGAGCTGCCGGAGGGCTCGACGGTGTTCGGCGGCAAGTTCTGTATCTTTGCCGAACGCCTGGCCGCCGAAAAGAATATAAGCTGCGTAAATCTGCTTGAAGACAGCATTTATAACCGGATGGGCGCCCTCGCCACCGCCGAGGGCGCGCTTGCGGAAGCAATACTTCACACTCCGGCGGTCATAAACGGTTCTCAGGTGCTGATAACCGGCTTCGGCGCCGTCGCAAAAGCCTCGGCGCGGCTCTTTTCCGCAGTCGGAGCCAAGGTGTCGGTCGCTGCAAGGAAAGCCTCGGCGCGTGCGGAGGCGGAAGCTCTCGGCTACACGCCGTTATCTCTGCCCATAACCGAATCGGGGCTCTACTCTCTTATAATAAATACCGTTCCATCCCCCGATGTGCTGTCGGCAGAGGTGATATCCTCGCTGCCCGGCAGCCCCGTCATTCTCGAGCTGGCCAGCGGCAAGGACAATATCGACCCGGATGCCTGCGCAGAGCGCGGCCTGGTTCTGCTGCGCCTGCCCTCTCTTCCCGGAAGAACGGCGCCGGAAAGCGCCGCAATATATATCCGCGACGCGATATACCGCAGCCGCAAGGCGCCGCAAAATACTTGACAGAAAGGATCATCCGCAACCATGAAAAAAACAGTCGGAATCGCGCTCACCGGTTCGTACTGCACCTTTTCCGAAATTTTCCCCGCGATAGGCTCTCTGGCGGAGGAATACGACCTTATCCCCATAGTATCGCAAAATGTCTATACCACCGACAGCCGCTTTATCACCGCCCGGGAAACAGTCCTTCGCCTGACCGAGCTGACCGGAAAGCCGCCTATACACACAATAGCGGAAGCGGAACCGATAGGGCCGAAAAAACTGCTCGACCTGCTCATTATCGCTCCCTGCACCGGCAATACGCTTGCAAAGCTTGCCGCCGGTATTGCAGATACGCCGGTCACCATGGCGTATAAATCGCATATGAGAAACTCGCGCCCCGTGCTTATCGGAGTTTCCACCAACGACGGTCTGGCCGCCGCCGCCGCGAATATTGCACGCCTTATCAATACCAAGAATGTCTTTTTCGTTCCCTTCGGCCAGGATTCTCCCGAAAATAAGCCCACCAGTCTTGTCTGCCGCTTTGGGGAAATAAAAAGAGCCGCAAATGCGGCTCTTGAAAAAAAGCAGATTGAACCCGTAATCATAGGCAAATAAATCCTGCCGGCAGCATACGTGTGCCTGCCGTCCCCTTGCCTGAAAAAAGCTCATTTCACCCGAAAGAGAAATCAGCAGATGCAGGCGCTTGGCTCTGTTTGCAGTTTTATTTTCCGTTTTTGAGAATGCTCTCATATTCGCTGTGCGAAGACCTGCGCCCGAGCACCGCGGCGCGGACAATCGCGCGAACTGCCCATAATATGAAATATACCGCCGCTGTACCCAGCAGAATGAAAAGCACCTGCTGAGGAGAGCTGAGCTTGCCGGCGGCAAGCACCAGGAAAACAAAGGAAGCCATCATAACAACCGAAAAGTGAATAAACCTTTTTGCGAACTGCGGGATTTTGCGCGCACTCATGATAAGGCCGTCCAGCCCGACAACAAAAGAAAAAGCAAGTATGCATGCCAGCAAACCCGCAAACTGCTGCCAGGTAACATTGGTATCGGGTCTCGTGACCGAGGTTTCGAGAAAATATGCGTAAATAAGAGTCAATGAAAAAGTTATCGCCGTAAAGCACATTCCGGCCGTGAGAAATATGCTCTTGATTTTTTCTTTCATACTATCCGTCCGTTTCTGTTTTATTACGCTCATTCTACCACCTATCCGGCAAATTATCAATATGAATTTTAGTTTGCGTTGTTGTAAGCGGCTATATTCTGTGCTAAAATATGTGAAAAACAACACTGAATAAGGAATGAAAAACGCCATGTCATTTGAAAGAGATGTTACGATTTACAACTTTGATCTTGACCGCGAGAGCAATATTAAACCCTCTGCGATAATGCACTACCTCCAGCAGCTTGCTCTGTCGGACTGCGACAATGTCGGTATGACCTACGAAAAAATGCGTGATGCCGGACAGGTGTTCGTGCTGACAAAGTCGCTTCTCGAGCTGTATCGGCCTTTTCGTCTGTATGACAATATCCATTGCATAACCTGGCCGAAATGCACAAGGGGATGTACCTTTGAAAGGCATTTTTTACTCGAAAGAAACGGCGAAAAGCTTGCCGCATGCTCGACTCAGTGGGTGCTTATCGATTATGTCAAGCGCCGTATCCTACGCCCTTCTCAGCTTATAGGCAGGCTGGAGGATCGACCCGACCTCGACTGCGGAGTCCCCTCCCCGGGCAAGTTCTCCTTCGATCTTCCGTTGACGCAGGTCGATTCCCGAACGGTCTACTATTCCATGATAGATGAAAACCGCCACCTCAATAATTGCTTCTACAGCGATATCGCGCTTGACTATACCGATAATAAGGCGATAAAGTCGATTCAGATAAATTACCTCGAGGAGGCCTATGAGGGCGACCGTCTCGATATATATAAAGCCGTCCTGCCGTCCTCTTGTC
>JAQXGK010000087.1 GCA_029006345.1 Bacillota bacterium | reverse complement strand
ACTGAGCTATACCCCTGTGTAAAGTGCTATTTGGTGGGCCTTCAGGGACTCGAACCCCGGACCGACCGGTTATGAGCCGGTTGCTCTAACCAACTGAGCTAAAGGCCCAAACAGTTGACTTTGAAAGCTTGATTATTATATCAAAGGATATGCTGTTTGTCAAGCAATTTAGAACACTTTTTTCGAGATAAATCATAAGGGGAAATCTTTTCAGATTCCCCCTTACAGTTGTGTTAATTACTTAACCTCTACGCCTGCGCCTGCTGCTGCGAGCTTGGACTTAACATCCTCAGCCTCTGCCTTAGAAACGCCTTCCTTGATAGCCTTGGGAGCGGACTCAACGAGATCCTTAGCTTCCTTAAGGCCAAGACCGGTGATTTCACGAACAGCCTTGATAACGTCAAGCTTCTTATCACCTGCGGATGTAAGAATTACATCAAACTCGGTCTTTTCCTCAGCTGCTGCTGCGCCAGCTGCTGCGCCGCCTGCTACAACTACGGGAGCTGCTGCAGATACGCCGAACTCTTCTTCGATAGCCTTTACGAGCTCATTAAGCTCCATAACGGTCAGTGCCTTGATATCTTCGATAAATTTTGCTGTCTTCTCTGACATTTTTGTATCCTCCTGAAATAATACTAATTTAAAATTTTTGTAACCGAGATTACTCGGCTGCGGGTGCTTCTGCTGCTTCGGGAGCTGCTTCAGCCGCCTCGGGAGCCGCCTCTGCTGCTTCACCGGACTTATCGGCAACAGCCTGAAGTGCGCATGCAAGGCCTCTTACGATACCGCTGAGTGACGAAGCAAGACCTGTCAAAAGTGCTTCTCTCGACGGAATCTTGGAAAGAGCGTCAACCTCTTCAGCGGAAATAACCTTGCCGTCAACGAAGCCTGCCTTAATTACGAAGTCTTTATGAGTTTCGCCGAATTTTGCAAGAATACGAGCCGGTGCAACCGCGTCGTCCTTGCAGATAGCAAGAGCAGACATTCCTTCGAGCTTGTCGTCAAGCTCGCTGTAGCCGACATTGTTGAAAACGAAACGAAGCGAAGTGTTCTTAACGACGCCGTATTCGACTCCTGCCTCACGAAGCTCGCGGCGAAGCTTTGTATCATCTTCAACCGTGGTCTTGTAGTAGTTTACAAGAACGCCTGAGGAAGCGTTTTTCACCTTGTCGGTAAGCTCTTCAACCAATTTCTTCTTCTCTTCCAATATCTTTGCGCTTGGCATTGTATCACCTCCATAAAGAATAGAGTTAAGTAGACTGCAAATAAAAAATGCTCATTTGCCGATGCCGACAAAAGAGCATAGAAACACCGAATATGTACTATGTTGCTTTCCTCGGCAGGCGAATATTACAAAAGCGCATTGCTTTTACCTGCTGTCTTAGGTAACAGGGGCATTATAGCATAGCTGCAATGCCCCTGTCAAGATATTTTTTTGAATTAACCGAGCTTTGCGTAGTTTACCTTCACACCGGGGCCCATTGTGGAAGCGACGGTGCAGCTCTTGATGTACTGACCCTTGGCAGCGGCGGGCTTTGCCTTAATAATAGCGTTCATGAGAGCATTGAAGTTCTCGCTGAGCTTTTCAGCGCCGAAGCTTGCCTTGCCGATGGGGCAATGGATGATATTTGTCTTGTCGAGACGGTACTCGATCTTACCTGCCTTAGCCTCTGTAACAGCCTTAGCTACGTCGGGTGTAACAGTACCGGCCTTGGGGTTGGGCATCAAGCCCTTGGGGCCGAGAATCTTACCTAAACGGCCGATAACGCCCATCATGTCGGGGCTTGCGATAACTACATCGAATTCAAACCAGTTTTCCTTCTGGATTTTTTCTACATAGTCTTCTGCGCCGACGTAATCAGCGCCGGCCTCCTCGGCTGCCTTAGCCTTGTCGCCCTTAGCGAATACCATAGTGCGGACAGTCTTACCTGTACCGTTGGGAAGGACAACCGCGCCTCTGACCTGCTGGTCAGCGTAACGGGAGTCAACACCGAGTCTGACATGGACCTCTACGGTCTCGTCAAACTTAGCCTTAGCGGTCTTGCAAACTGTTGCAAGAGCCTCATCTGCATCGTAAAGAGCCTTGCTGTCAAACAGCGCGACACTTTCCTTGTAATTCTTTCCTCTTTTCATTACTCTTCCCTCCCTTATTCTTCAACAGTGATACCCATGCTGCGGGCTGTACCTGCAATCATGCTCTCAGCTGCTTCAATGGAAGCTGCTGTAAGGTCGGGCATTTTCTGTTCTGCGATTTTTCTGAGCTGTTCCTTTGTAAGCTGGCCAACCTTCTGGGTGTTGGGCTTGCTGGAAGCGCTCTCGAGGTTGAGAGCCTTCTTGATAAGAACTGCCGCAGGGGGAGTCTTTGTAATAAATGAGAAGGTTCTGTCCGCGTAGATTGTGATAACTACGGGGATGATATAACCCATCTGATTCTTGGTGCGCTCATTGAACTCCTTTGTGAAGTTGATGATGCTGACACCGTGCTGACCGAGTGCAGGACCTACAGGGGGTCCGGGCATTGCCTTGCCGGCCTCGATCTGAAGCTTAACATAAGCTACTATTTTCTTTGCCATTTCTGTATACCTCCATTGTGGTGATAATTTCGGGGATTGTTCCCCTCCCACTTACCGCTGTCTTTCAAGCGGTATTTACCAGGGCGCGCACGCCCGATAAATCAAAATCAGTCTTTTTGCTTTTCAACCCACTGGCTGTCAAGCTCGATAGTTGTCTTTCTGCCGTGAAGCGACGCAGACACCTTGACGGTCTTGCCGTTTTCGGAAATCTCCTCGACTGTTGCGTCGGTAATGAAATCCTTCAAAGCACCGCCGGTCACGCGAACACTGTCGCCGACACTGTAGTTGAGCGAAACCTTGGTTGTTTCGACGCCGAGATTTTCCACCTCTTCGTCGGTCAGAACAACAGGCTGCGATCCGGGACCTACAAATCCGGTAACGCCGCTGGTATTTCTGACAACGTGCCAGCTTTCGTCGTTCATTATCATCTTGACAAGGACATAGCTCGGGAAGAGCTTTCTCTCCACCTTCTTTTCCGCGTCATCGGGATCGACGACGGTCTCCACGGGAATCTTTACCTCGTAGATAAGATGACCGAGATTGCGGTTCTCGACTATCTTTTCAAGATTGGCAGCAACTTTGTTTTCATATCCCGAATAGGTATGTACCACATACCAATGCGGAGTTGCATTATCCTGAAGCATATTTTCTCCTTAATTATAAGTGCAGAATAATCTCGGTGAGCGCGAAATCGATCAAACCGATAGCGACACCGGAAGCAATCAAAATAGCAAGGACAACGCAGGTGTTCTTAAAAACATCCTCCTTTGAAGCCCAGGTAATCTTCTTTATCTCGCTCTTATAATCCTTAAAGAAATTCTTGATTCTCTTTCCGAACGGAACCTTAACCTTTTCTGCCATGTGAATAATCTCCTTTCACAGAATGAAGTAACAATTACTTCGTTTCCTTATGAAGAGTGTGTTTTCTGCAGAACGGGCAGTACTTGTTCATCTCAAGTCTGTCGGGATTGTTCTGCTTATTCTTCATGGTATCGTAGTTTCTCTGCTTGCACTCGCTGCAGGCAAGTGTAATCTTGATTCTTACTCCCTTTTTCATTTCGGCACCTCCATATTGTTTTTGAGCATTTAGCCTCCCTCTGACGCCCGGGCTGCGGGCTTCGGGGCAACTCCATAAAAAAATACCCCGAGAGGTACTGATAGGATATCACACCTTTCGGGGATTGTCAACTTATTTTTTTATACTGCTTTACAAATTCTTACAATATATCAATATTACTGCTCGGATTGTCCGCTGTCAAGAGGCAATCTGCCGTCAAGGCCCCAGAGGCGTATAAGCGCACGGTAATACCACATTGCCGAGCCGGTGTACCAGCTCCAGCCGCCCTTACCGTTCATACCGACATCTCCGCACATAACGTACGGTTCGGCCGAATAATCCGCCGCCTCCGCCGCCGACAGCGATTTCTTTGCCGGTGAAACGGCGTAGAGTATCTCGCGCGCCTTGCCGTGAAAGTCCCTTCCGGGTGCGAATTCGTCCGCTTCAAGCAGAGCGAGCGCGAGCCACACGGCGGCGTGAGTGTACTGACCGCCGTTTTCCCGCACGCCGGGTACATATCCTGCAATATAACCGGGATTCTTATCAGGATTTTCAAACGGCGGCGAAAACAGCTTCACCACGCTCTTTTCTCTGTCAAACAGAATTTCGTATGCGCTTTCAAGCGCCGATATCATCCTGAGTCTTTTTTCCTCGGTGCGGCGCTCGGGAATGCCGCAGTAGGCAAACGCCGCAAAGGCCTGCGGCAAAATATCTATCGAGCAGCCGCCTTCAAGAGTCAAATCGTTCCCCAGCGGCGTGCCGTCCCCGAAAAACGCCCGTGCATACCATCTGCCGTTGTAGCAATACCGTTCGCACCCGTCGTCAGTACGGTCGGCAAACTCAGCGAGCTCGGCGGCAAAGCAATCGTCGCCACGCGAACGGGCAAGCTTTCCGAAGCGGTGAATCAGTATCCGGCAGAAAAAGCCGAGCCAAACGCTTTCGCCGCCGTCCCTGCCGACAAGATTCATTCCGTCGTTCCAGTCGCACGAGCCCATATACGGCTGCAAGTGACGCCCCAGACCCCGCCGGAGCAAAAGTTCAAGTGCACGTCTGAGGTGCTCGTAGAGGCTTGCAGACTCATTTCCGTGTCGCGCCGCAAAATATCTCTCGTCCTCGCCGTCCTTCAGCGGTTCTCCCGAAAGGAAGGCGACGTTCTCTTCGAGAATGCCGCTGTCTTTGGTAGCATCAAGGTACTCAAGCGCGGTGTATACCAGCCAGAGGTAGTCGTCAGAACAGCGGCTTCGTATGCCCGCGAAATCCTCTCCGTCCTCGTGCCACCAATGCTGGCAGTCTCCCTGCTCGAACTGATGCGACGCCGCGCGGAGGATATGCGCGCGTGCAAGCCCCGGATTTCTGCCGTACAGCCAAATAATGCAGTCCTGCAGCTGATCGCGGAAACCGTAGGCTCCGCCGGGCTGATACAGGCCGGTCCTTCCCAGAAGTCTGCCGAAAACTGTCTGATATCCGAGCCAAAAGTCAAACAGTCGACACAGACATGCCGTTTCTGCCGTGTCACCCTCCGTGCACGGCGATTTCAGCGTCGGCAAAAAAGCCCGGCTGTACTCGGCGCTGTCCGCTCTCAGCTTATCCGTATTTTCGCTCATATCCCGCAGCTTTTCGTACAATCCGTCTCCGTTCGGCTTTTCGCCGATAAAAAACAGGTGTACCGTCTCCCCTTTTCCGGCAATCCCGATGTCTACATACGCGGTATGCAGATCGTCCGAGCCGCCGTAAAGCCCGAGGCGCGCCTGCGCCTTCTCCGACGGCGACATGATGAATCCGGAGCGCGAATATTTGTTGCCGGCGGCCGCCGAGAAGCATATTCTGCCGTTTGAGCGTTCGAAAACAATGTTTTCGCCGACCCTCGCCTGCGGAGTCAGCGAGTAAGTCAGCCGACAGGGCTCAGCCGAGCTTCTTCGCATGGTTACCTCCACGCACTTGACAGAATTTGACTGCAGCACAAAAACGCGCACCCTGAAATCGGTTCCGCCCACGCAGCCGAAATATTCCGCCGTCGCGCAGGAATAGACGGTATATCTCAGCGATGACAGCACATCAAAGGTAATGTTGCCGTCGGTCAGCAGCAACTTTTCGCTTCGCCTGTCGGAAAACGGATCGTTCTCAAAAACGCTCAGCCGTGAAAGCGACGCATTGCCGACCCAGGTAAAGCCGAGTCCTCTTTCGGTGACAAGCGTTCCGAGACTGCCGCCGAACAGGATGTGCGACTGCAGTGCATTCGGGCGGTATGCAAACTTGTCTATGATATATCCTCCGTCGAAAAAGCTGCCCGCCTCGCCCCGGATTAACCCCTTATACCGGGAAGCGTCATAATATTTGCCTGCGTTTTCGCTAAGCTCAGTGCGCGGAAATTCGGATCTGTCGTCCCCTGAATCGGTGTTACCCAATCTGGAAAGCGATGTGCGGAATACGGCGGATACTCCGCGAAACAGCTCCAGAGCCTCCGCGTCCGCGCCGTCGATAATATGAACTCCTCCGCGCTTGGACAGCAGATACTCGCTCTTCGCTCTTCTGAGACATTCGGTTATTCCCGTCTTGACCTCAGAGCAGTAGCTGTACGGAGCGTCCGTGATAAACACGAGATCGTATTCGTACCGGCATATCGAGTGAAGCTTGTGAATCACCGCAAGCCGCACCGCGTCATAAAGCCTGCGTTCCGGCCGCCCCTTGGCGCAGTCCGAGCCGATAAAGAATGTCACTATCGGCAAATCTCCGGATATCCCGTAGCGCCAGAGCAATTCTACGCTCTGCCGTTTTCCTCCTTCAACCGCCTTTCCGAAGAATGTGCGCGCAAGAAGAAACCGTTCGAGAGCCCCGATGTTGTCGGTGTCTATACCGGCGGAATTGAGTATTCCCTCCCGCAGCTTTTCACCGAAGCCGGAGCAGTCGTTGCCGGAGGAAAGCGCGGTACAAGCCTCGCAAAAGGCAAGCTGCGCCTTGTCGGGCGTTCTTCCGTAGGCGATAATGAAGCTCGCCCTGACTCTCGTGCGCCGTGTGCGCGAGACGCCGTTGAGTCTGATGAGCACCTGCGGCGCCAGCATGGAGCCGTCCTTGCAGTCAAGCTCGCGACCGGACATCAGCAGCGCCTCCGCTCCTCCCGCTTCGGCGACGCTTCGACCGCATTCAAAATCCGTATTTCCGTTTGCAAAGCCGACGGCAAGCGCCGCCGGGAAATCACTTTCCGTCCTCGGATTTCTCTTTATAACCAAGCAGTTTTCGCGCTTCTCGGATGTCAAAAACAGACTTTTGAACGCCGGATGAGCGATATACTCCTCTCTCTCGCAAAGCGCGCAGTCAAAAGCCGCCGCACAGCTGTATGCCCCCTCGAAGCCGGTCAGAGTCATCTCGAGCAAAAACGCACTCTGCGCCCCGAACGGGCACAAACGAAATCTTACCGAACGTCTTCCCGAGCGCACCGAATAGTCAAGGTAATCGCCGGTCCTGCGGAATTCCACGGTATCTTCGTCGGAGCTTAAAGCCGATGCGACGGAAAACAGCTTGCCCTGGGACAGCACCAGCCCTCTGACCGAGCCGTAAAAATCCGTCTTTGACATAAAGGGACGGTTTAACAGCACCTGCCGTTTCCCGTCGCGGAAGGACAGCGTGTTGAGTCCGCTGTCGGTCGTCAGCGCAAGGCTTTCGTGTCCGACGGTAACATGACAGCCGGGCGACAAAACACTTATACCCACCGAATCCGAGCCGCTGTCACGGAACAGCTCCTGCTTTTTCGGCGGAATACGCTGATCGACCGCCTTGTGGACCACAGCATCGACAGGAATGCGTTCCTCGAGCAGCTCCCGTGCGCTGCCCATGTTTTCATCCGACATGAAGCGTCTGACGAACAGATTGTCCATAGCCGCGTTGACGGCGGCAACTATCGACATTCCCACATGGTGCGCCATGAAGCTGGTTACGACCGCCTCGCCTCCGGTTCTGTCGTCGGTGAAGTCGATAGCCTCAAAAAATCCGTATTTGCCGTACATGCCATAGGTCTTCAGCCTTTCGAGATTTTCCGCGGCCGCCTGCGGCGCAATGCCAAGCATAAGAAATGACGAGTAAGGGCTTATTACATAATCCTCCCTGTCCTCGCGTCTGAGCGAAAGCGTCGGCACGCCGAAGGCGCGGTATTGATAGTTCATGTCGCCGTCAAAGGCAAAGAAGCCGCTTTCACTCGTTCCGAACACCCGCTTTCGGCCGCCGGAAGAAACAAATCTGCGCCGCTGTTCGGCAAAGGCAAATTTCAGCGCTTCAAAGCTGAAGCTGTCCTCCGGCACATCAAGAAACAGCGACGGCATGAAATATTCAAAGGCCGTGCCGCTCCAGGATACCGCGCCGAGATAAAATCCGCGCTCGGTAAGCGTCCTGCCCAGCGTTGCCCAGTGCTTGAGCGGCACCTCTCCCAGCGCCACGGCTATATATCCCGTCGTCCGCGCCTCGCTCATATATAGGTCGTACAGAGCTCTGTCATGCTCGCCGCTATCCGTGTTGATGCCGAGATAAAACAGCTCTCGCTTTGAATTGTACAGAATCCTGAAATCGGCCTCCCGTATCTCTTTTCGGCAGAAATCAATGATATCCTTTATTCTTTTGTCCTCGGGCAGGTACTCCTTCAGACCCTCCTTGAGTGCGATAAGCGATGCAATAAAGTTGCCGCTGTCAACAGTCGATACATACGCGGCGCCGATAACCTCGAGCGTGTGATTGTCGTACCAGTTGTATAAATGCCCGCAGTAATGCTTCATCCTTCCTACCGTCTGCACTGTGGCGGCAAGCCTGCGGTATAGCTCTCCCGTGTCTATAAGGCGCATATCCCGTGCCGCAAGCAGCGACAGCAGATAGAGTCCGATGTTTGTCGGAGACGAGCGGGAAGCAACGGCTTCGTTGGGAGAAACGGCGTAATTGTCGGGCGGCAGGTAGTTTTCCTCCGCCGTCACCAAAGCGTCAAAATATTTGAAGCTGTCGGCGGCATAACCCAGTATTCTTTGCTTTTCCTTTCTGCCCAGCGGCCTCTGCTGTGCAAATGGAAGTGACATGATCCGGCAGACGAAAGGAAATATAAGCCACATAATGCCTATCAGACGGCAAACCCCGTAGCGTGAAATCAAAAGAAGAGCCGCACCGCCTACTAACGACGGCAGCATATACAGAACATAGCCGAGTGTGCCGGTGGTTTTCCCTGACAGCTGATCCGCCGTGCTCCATTCAAGCAGTTTTTTCCCGGAAACCTTCATGCGCCATATCGAGCGCACCATCGCGTCCGCATTGTTCCACGCGGTAAAGAACAGCGCCGATAGCTCAAAGGCAAACCGCAGAAACGAATTCCATATACCCGCCGTCACCCGCGCAAAGAAATTGCGCTTGAGTGGCTGAAAGCCGCGCTTTACCGTCATTCTGACCGCGTTCAGTATCAGATCTGCCGCCAGCGATAAAAGTACAAGCCCCGTAATACAAGCGGCCGCCTGCCGCGTACAAAGCCGCGAAACAAATATTAGCGCCACGGCAAATATCGGAAAGAGCGCCCGAAAGACATTGTCCCAAAGCGCAAGCACATATACTTTTTTTATAGGGTTGGCGTGTCTTTCTCCTGCGGCGTCTCTGACAGTCGGAAGCGCAAACGGCAGAGCCTGCGTATCGCCCCTCACCCACCTGTGCGCCCTCTTAAACCACGCCGTCGGCTGCGACGGCATACTGTCGGAAAAGTATTCGTCGTTTATCAGTGCCGACGACAGTCTCGCTCCCTCGATTATGTCGTGGCTCAGCACTCTGTTCTCCGGAAAGGCGCCCTCAAGCACCTTCAAAAACGTATCGACCTCGAAAATGCCCTTCCCGCAGTACAATCCGTTCCCGAAAGCACATTGATAGCTGTCAAAGGACGCCGAAGAATAGCTGTCGTTGCCGCCGGCGCCGCTTTGAAGCATACAAAACGGCGTTTTGGCAGAATCCTTGAGCGCGGTCGCCATCAGCGGCTGCATTATCGCACTGCCCCTTGTCACCTGCCACACTCCGTCGATGCGCTCCGCATAAGGCCGGTTGAGCGGGTGCGCCATTATACCTACCAGCCGCGGCACCTGCATAAGTCTCAGCTCGGTATCGCTGTCGAGGGTTACGGCATAAACAATGTCGGCCACTGCGGCTTTATCGCCGGTAAATTCGAGGTCGCCCGACCCTCTTCCGCGCAAAAAAGCCGCAAAATCAAGCACCGCGCCGCGCTTGCGCTCCCATCCGCGCCACACTCCGTCGTCTGCGCAAAAGCGCCTTTTACGCAAAAGCGCAAAAAAGCCGCCGCCGTATATAGCGTTCAGACTGTCTGTTTCGCCTTTCACAGCCTCCGTTATAGCTTTGTCTTCGCTCTCGGTTTCGGTTTTGCTCTCTTTGAAATCCACGATAAGTCCGTATGAAATATTGCCCGAAGACTTGTTTTTGAGATAAAAGTCCTTCAGTCTCTCCGCGAGAGCCTTTACCGAGACCGCGTCGGTAACAAGAGCCGTTATTACGACGGCGGTTCTCATATTGTCCGGCACGCTGTCGAGCTTGAGCCTCGGAAGCGTCACGGTGGGATAAACGGACGGCGCAGCAAAATCCGTTAATTTTTTGGCTATATGGCAGCAGCAAAACAGTCCGAGCGGTATCGCGGCGATACTCCGGGGATTGTTGCTTACCGCCGCGAGCAAGGCAATAAATATCGAGTAAATAAGCAAAAAGGAAATTGCGAGCACGGTGAGATACGCTCTTCCGCCGGGCGCGCCGTCAAAAAGATAAAAGCCGATGTGCCGTCCCCCGTCCTCCGACGACTTTTTCAGTATCTGCTCGCATATTTGCTTTTTTTCGGCTTTTTGCTGTTTTGCAAGCCTTGCCACGCGCGATTTGTACGAGTGCTGAGTCGCCTTGTCCATAAGCGGATAAACGCCGGACGGATCACTGCGCAAAAGCCGTTCTATCGGTGAAAAGCCGTTGACAAACTGTGCAAAGTCGATTTCCTCAAGCCGTCTGAGAGACGAAACCGACACCTCCACCGACAGACCGCCGCCGCGGCAATAATCGCATATCGACTTTATCAGCGCATACCGAAACGAGCCTGCGGCAGACACCACCTCGTCGTCATCAAGGTAATCGTCGCGGCAAAGCACCTCGAAGAACGCGCTGACTGTCGGAGCGTCAATAACACAGCCTGTAAGCTCAAGCAGTTCTTCCGCAAAAAATACAGTCCTTTTCTGCGGCCTTTCGTCCTTGATTATCTTCCTTGTTTCCTGTTCGATAAGATAATAGTTGTCGCAAAGACATATGTCCTGCGCGCTCATATCCTCGCTGGCGCCCCTCAGCTTTTTTCGGCTGTATTTTCGTATCGTGCGTAAAAGTCCCTTTATCCTTCTCTCGGATATTTCTCCGCCGGGCTCCGGCGAATATTTGTTTTTCAGTTCTATCAGACATTCCTTGACGGTGTTCTTGTCCATTATCGCGGCACTCAACCTTTCAATATCTATTAAAAGTATTTTGTATTGCCGCCGCGGAGTTTATTCATTTATACCCAAATCAGGAAAAACCATCTTTTTTGTTTTTTTCTATTGCAAAATCATTTTCACCGTGTTATAATAAAATCCGCGATTTTGAGAAGGGCGCGCCTCGGCGCCGTCCCGACAGTCCCGTGTTTGCACGGTTTTCAAGCGCCCGGCTTCGCAAGTTTGCGCGCAAGCGCTCTCGCGGAATTGCTCTTCTTCTTTATCTGTCAGCTTGTTTTCTTACAATTGCATATCGGGGTGTGGCTCAGCTTGGTAGATAGAATATTCGTCGCTGCGCGCCGAAATTCGCAAATTGCTTCGCAAGTTTGCGCGCAAGCGCTCTCGCGGAATTGCTCTTCTTCTTTATCCGTCAGCTTGTTTTCTTACAATTGCATATCGGGGTGTGGCTCAGCTTGGTAGAGCGCTTGGTTCGGGACCAAGAGGTCGGGTGTTCGAATCACCTCACTCCGACCACAAAAGTCCGAAACCGTTAATACAATCGGTTTCGGACTTTTATTTTTTTCCTAACTGAAAAGCATTGTAAATCAAAGAGTTCTAGCAACAGGGGGTTCAAAATGCGCCTCTTGCTGCCAGAACTTTTTTGCTTTCCGGGAAAAATCATATATTTTTATGATTTTCAAATGAACCCCCTACCAAGGAATAATTTGATTGTATGGGGAATAATTTGAGAGTTCAAAGGAAAAATATGATAGTTCAGCGGCTCAAAAGGCATCACCGCAAGCCTGTGCAAGAGAGGTTGTCAACAACGAATTGATTTACGCATAATTGAAGATAGGGCGAAGATACTTTCAACGGTATCTTCGCCTTTTGTCGTCTATGTGGTTGTAGCACTTTTAGGTGCCAAATTCCTTGCTATTCAAGGCTTTTTAGGGTTTGTTTTTCGGGTGGTAATGGTTTTATATTGCCTACTCAGTTTTGACGGATATGTGCGTTACACTTTTATGGGCAATAT
>JAQXGK010000086.1 GCA_029006345.1 Bacillota bacterium | reverse complement strand
GTACTCAGTGATTGTTGAGGAAAAGGTAATGGGTATACTCACATCGTCTCCAATGCGAATCGGCATATATACAGTGTATTATATTGAGAAATAAGCATGCGGCGCATGTGATCCCGGATAACCGTACCCTAGAAAGCTATAAAAATCATACAGCCCCGATGAGGTTTGCTTTGAATCCTCATCGGGGTTGTATCTTCTTTTTCCCATTTGCTGTAAAGGCAGTAAAAAAGCCGTGACCGAAAAGGTCGCGGCTGAGATTTTTTTTCATAGAGTTTGGCAATCTGATAAAAATGTAGCATTAAATGAGGAATTGCCTATGTTTTTGTGAGGCTAATCTCACGGTTGACATAATAGTATGACTGCGAATCACAGTCCGACCGACGACAGCTTATCCATATTGGTGCGTTTCAGCTCCATGGAGGAATGAACGTAGCGGTCCAGGGTGATGGTAGTGGTCGCGTGCCCCAGAATCTCGGAAAGAGACTTGATTTCAAAGCCAACCTCCACTGCCCGCGTGGCGAATGTATGCCGCAGAGTATGCGCGTGAACACCTTCAAGTCCGCATTCACTCGTATATTTCTCTATTCGGTATTGCAACGCGCGCGGCTCCATATAGTCCTCGTTTCCCGTGAGAACAAAGGCGGCAGCATTCGTAACTTCAAATCGCTTGCACAGTGTTGCGGCGTAATCGGTCATAGGTATGGTTCTGACAGACGTGGCGCTTTTGGGGGCTCCGATGACTATTCTTGTGCTGGCTTCGCCCCCGGCTTCGGTGTCGTGCAGTCTTTGCATGGTCGCGTTGATGCGAATGGTTTTCTCCCGGGTATCGATATTGCCCCATCTCAGCGCG
Source organism: Bacillota bacterium (assembly GCA_029006345.1). GTDB lineage: Bacteria > Bacillota > Clostridia > Oscillospirales > SIG627 > SUG1173. Next base: position 3,921 of record JAQXGK010000086.1, on the reverse strand, counting down.
CAAAGCTCCCCGATGCGCATACCCGACAGCAGCATAAGAAGCACACCGAACTTGCAGACATCGATATCGGCAAGCAAGTACTTGACAAAACGCTCCTGCTCGTCACGGCTCAGCACGCGCATTTCCCTTCGCGTCTCCTTGGGATAATTTATTCTGACAGAAGGGAAAAGACCGGGCAGATTATCCGCCGTATATCTTAAAATACCGTGCAATACCACTAAAATATCGTGAACCGACTTCTCGGCAAGGTTGTCCTCAAAGAGCAATTCCCTTGAAAACTCATCAACTGCCGCGGTGGTAATGCCGGTCGGATAGCAACCGCCCAATTTCGGCTTGATATGTTTTTCTATCACTGTTTTGTACTTGATGTAGGTGGATTCCCTTATACAGACTTTCCTCATTCGCAGCCACTCGTCGCAAAAGTACGCAAAATGATGGTGAGTACCCGACACCGGCACAGGCTTGCCGCTGACAAGCGCCGCCTTACACTTTGTGACCTTTTCCTTGGCCTCGCTGTAGGTTTTTCCATAGCAAAAGCCGTACTTGACCTTTCCGGACAGCTCGTGACCCTTGATGTACCGAGCTTCCCACCGACCGTCCTTTCTTTTGAAAATGTTTTCGCCTTTTCGCATTTTTTCAAACCTCCGTTTATTTTTTGTCTTTACAGACTGTTTTTGACTGCTTAACTGACTGCTGATAACCAAAATAAAAAGGTGTTTACTTGCTTTTTGAGCTAATTTCGACAGCGAAAATCACCGTATTTTTTCCAAGTATTACAAAAAATCGTTTTTTCTCTTGCTTTTCTTTTATATCCGTGATACAATATATTTCCAAAAGATATATTTTTGGTGTCCGTAGAGTGCCAAAATCTGCGAAAAATCAGGGCGGTATTTGTGTACAATTCCGCCGATATAGTTTTGCTCAAGCTGTCGGAGACGGTTGTATCATAGGGCAAATTGTTTTGCTGTGCCGCCGGCCGTCGGCGGCTTTTGCGCTTGCCCCATATTTTTGCGAAAGGGAGTGAAAACGCGTGGAGCACAAGCAGAAAAAGATTATAAAGATTGTAATAGTAATACTTGCTGTTCTTCTCGGAATCAGCCTTTTGGCGCTTGGCGGAACTCTGATATACAACAGGCTTGCGAACAATCAGCCTGCTACCGTGACTGTACCTGACAATCTGATTACACCCGACGCAGACGGAATCGACGGCCGCGGCGAGCAAGCTCCGCCGGAAAGCGGCACGCAGTCAGAGGCTAAGGACAGCACGACGCTCTCCGCTCAGTCCGAGAATTCGGACAGAACCGAAGATTCGGACGCTCCTGCGACGACACAGGCGGCAGAGTCAACTACGGCGGCAAAAACCCAAAAGGAGACTCAGGGGTCAACTGCCGCTACTACTTCCTCGACTACTTCCTACAGAAAAACTCCGAGCGCGCTGGCGCTCAGCCTCAGCAATAAAAAGGATGGGGAGAATACTGCCTTTCGGGTGGAAAACATGTTCCCCGGAGACGCAGTTACAAAATATTTCCGGGTTCAGGTATCATACCGGGATACTGTCACCGTCCGTTACAGCGCGGATGTGCGGCAGGGGTATGAAAAGCTGGCGGAAGTGCTGAAGGTCAGAATCAAACTGCTTTCGTCCGATTTGGTGCTGTACGACGGACTGATGAAGGATATGCCCGAGAGCGTCGAATACAAGCTCTCCGCATCCGGCACAGCGACGGACGAATTGTATTATGAAATTACCGCTTATCTTGACACAAGCGTAGGCAACGATTATCAGAACAAAGACTTGATAGCCGATTTTCGGTGGTGGGCCGAAGAAGCGGAAAACCTCGAGCCTTTGCCTCCGACCGGAGACGATACGAATATTGTGCCGTGGGCTTGCATCGCGGCGATTTCCGGCTTGATTTTGCTTTTACTGCTCTTTGTAATCAAGCGCAAGGAGGAAGAAGAACGTGTCTGAGAAAAAAACCGAAAAAAAGCTGACAGGCGGGATAGTCGCCATTGTGGTGCTTGCCGTTTGTCTGTGTCTTACCACCTTTGCCCTCGTTTATGCTTCGATTTCGGTGGACAATAACCTGTTCCATACCGGAAAGGTGGAGATAAACCTGAACGACGGCGAGCCGATAATTCGTGAGCAGGAGTTCCTGTTTGAGCCCGGAATGACTGTCAAAAAGGACTTTTTTGTGAAAAACGAGAGCACGGCGGACGTGTATTACAGGATTTTTTTGGATGAAGTTTCCGGCGGTCTCTCGGACGTAATGGTTGTAACCGTTAAGGACGGCGAAAATACGCTTTTCAGCGGCACGGCAAATGAGCTGACAAAGCAGAGTGTCTCGGCCGATACACTCAAAATCGGCGAAAAGCGCGATTTGACCGCATATTTCTACTTTCCCAAGGAAAAGGGCAACGACGCTCAGGGGTGTGATTTGACCTTTACTCTGTGCGCCGAGGCTGTGCAGACCAGGAACAACCCGAATAAGCTGTTTGATTAGGAGGAGCTAATCAATGCGAAAGCGTTCAAACGCAAAAGACCGCCGCAAGGCCAAGCGAAAGCGCGCTTCCGAAGCCGAAAAGCGGCAGACTCCGCACATCGGCAACGAAAAATGCGTGTTCTGCGGCTGTGATACCGGAGTCCCCTTTGATACGCCGGTATCTAAAAGAAAATACTATATAAGCGGCAGCGGTCAGCTGTGCGAGGACTGCTACCTCGAGCTATATGTCTGCCGTTCGGAGATTGAAAACGAGCTCCTGATTGATGAAATGAACAAGCTTGTATATCTGTGCAAGCATGACTGTAAGGGGAGTAAAGAGTGAAAGTATTAAAAGTTATTCGCAGTGTGGCGGTGTGGCTGATGATTCTTCTTGCCGCCTGCATGATGATATTTACCATTGTGTCGGTCTCGACCTTTGACCGAGCCGACCGCAGTCTGTTCGGATACAAGGCGTTTATTGTTTTGTCGGACTCAATGAGCAAAACGGATTTTGATGCCGGCGACCTGGTGCTTGTAAAAGAGGTTGACCCAATCACACTGCAGGAGGGCGACATAATCGCCTATACATCCCAGAATCCCGATAACTACGGCGAAACCGTTACCCATAAGATACGCAAGCTGACGACAGATGCCAACGGTCAGCCGGGCTTCGTTACCTACGGTACCACTACCGACACGGATGATGCGACCGTAGTAACCTATTCTTACGTTTTGGGCAAGTATCAGGGACATCTTCCTAAGGTAGGCTCGTTTTTCCAGTTCCTGAAAACTACCCCGGGATATATAGTATGTATTCTGATTCCTTTTCTTATTCTCATTTTGATGGAGGGCATACGCTGCATTCGGCTTTTCCGAAAATACAAGGCAGAGCAGCAGGCGGAATTGCAGCAGCAACGGGATCAGATCGAGGCCGAACGCGCCGAAACACAGCGCATGATGCAGGAGCTTCTTGCGATGAAGGCGCAGATGGCACAGGCCGACGGTCAGGCAAATCCCCGGGACGAAGTGCCGGGCGAACCCGAAGCGTCGACCGAAACCGAAGATATGTCATAACGGAAAACCGTTTGAACATAGAAAAATATAAAAATCTTAGGAGGACGTAAAAATGGCAAACAAGAAAGCCACAAAGCGCGCGATGCTAACCAGCGCACTTGCGGTATTTATGTGTATCGCAATGCTCGTCGGCACTACCTTTGCATGGTTTACCGACTCTGCAAGCACCGCAGTAAACAAAATTCAGGCAGGCACGCTTGACATCAAGCTTCTTGATGCAAACGGTGATTCGCTTGAAGGACAGACCCTTGCATGGCAGAAGGCACAAGGCGCTGAGAACGAAACAGTGCTTTGGGAGCCCGGCTGTACCTACAATCTTCAGCCTATCACTATCAAAAACGACGGCAACCTCGCGCTCAAGTACAAGATA
>JAQXGK010000085.1 GCA_029006345.1 Bacillota bacterium | reverse complement strand
GCTTGCAAGCGTACTCAGTCTCATCAAGGTATGGCAAATGCCCCTCGGCGGCTCGGTCACACTGCTGTCTATGCTTCCGATAGTTCTCGTGTCGGTGGTATATGGCATCAAGCAGGGACTTGCAACATCATTTGTATATGCAGTTATACAGCTCTTCTTCGGAATAACCATGGATGGTCTTTTGGGCTGGGGACTTACTCCGATTATGCTTGTGGGAACAATAATGCTTGATTATATCATAGCATTCACTGTTTTGGGATTGGCCGGATTTGTGGCCAAAAAAGGATATTTGGGAATTTGTCTCGGTACTGCATTTGCGATATGCCTGAGATTCGTCAGCCACTTTATTTCCGGAGTTGTAATATTCCGTCAGCTTGATCAGTTTGAACTCTTCGGCAACCTTTTTGAAAACAGTCCCGCATTGTATTCGGCTGCGTATAATGGGCTCTTTATGCTGCCCGAGCTTGTGCTTACATTGGCAGCGGTAATAATCCTTTTCAAGCTGCCGCAGACCAAGAAGCTCATAGAAAAATACGGAGCATAACGCAATAAAACAAACACAAACAAAAAATATGAAAGAATATTTTTCCGCGGAGAGTTTTTCTCCGCGGTTTTTTGTGATATACTGTCTTATATAGTTTTTTTACGGAGAATACGATGAAAGTACTTTGGAGAATAGCAAAAGAAGCTAAGAAATACAGGCTGTTATATTTCGCGGCTATTTCAGGAACATTGCTTATGACGCTTGTGAATCTCGTTGCGCCCAAGCTGATGTCGAATATGGTGTCCATAGTTTCGGACGGCGTGGAAAAGAGCGATATGAATATGATTTTTTTGCTCGCGGCGGCGCTTTTTTTGATTTACCTTGCGCGCATAGGCCTGCGCTTCTGCTCCAGCTACCTCTCGCATAAGGCGGCATGGACATTGGTACAGGAAATGCGAATGAGGCTGTATAATAAGCTGCAAAGCTTCTCGGCAGCCTTTTATCACGATAAGCAGACCGGCGATTTGATGAGCCGGGTCATAACAGATACCGAGACCTTTGAGCAGCTGTTTGCACATATCATACCCGAGTCGGTAACAAATGTCATAACGCTTGTCGGAGTGACGGTAATACTGTTTTTCACAAATGTTAAGCTTGCGCTGTTCACCTGCATACCCATTCCGTTTATAGTAATAGCAAGCCGGATTTTTATAAAGAAGGTCAGACCGAATTTCCGCATTTCGCAGAGAGCAAAGGGCGAATTTGCCGCGCAGATTCAGGACAACTTTTCCGGCATTCACGAGATACAGGCGTTCGCACAGGAAAAGGCCGCTTCCGAGAGGGTGGAGCAGAAGGCTTCAAATGTCACCTCCCGGGTGCTTTACGCGCTCAAACGCTCGGCGGTATATCATCCGACCGTAGAATTTCTGACCTCACTCGGCACGGTAATAGTTGTCGGCTTCGGCGGGTATCTTTCCTTTGTAAACAGCATAGATGTTGCGGATATAGTTGCGTTCATGCTGTATCTTTCGCTTTTCTATGCTCCGATAACGTCTATTGCAAATCTTTTGGAGAACGCACAGCAGGCGCTTGCGGGGGCTGAGCGCGTGGTGGAAATGCTCGATACACCCGAGACAGTGCTTGATGCGCCCGACGCCTCCGAGCTTGCGGAGGTCGAGGGCAGTATCGTATTTGACCATGTCTCTTTCGGGTATTCAAAGGAGATTCCGGTGCTGCGTGATATTTCGTTTGAGGTCAAGCCGGGTCAGATGATAGCGCTTGTCGGCGCCACCGGCGTCGGAAAGACGACCCTTTCTCAGCTTATCGCACGCTTTTACGATCCGACAGAGGGCAGAATTTTGATTGACGGCAAGGATATAAGCCGCGTCACGCTAAATTCGCTTCGCAGTAATATTTCAATGGTGCTTCAGGACACCTTTCTGTTTAACGGCACCGTATGTGAAAACATCGCATTTTCGCGTCCGGATGCAACTTTTGAGGAAATCGTGGAGGCGGCCAAGGCGGCAAATATTCACGATGATATAATGGCAATGCCGCAGGGCTATGATACGCTGATAGGCGAGCGCGGCACCAAGCTGTCGGGCGGACAGAAGCAGCGCATGGCAATCGCCAGAGCCGTTCTCTGCCGCTCAAAGATACTGATTCTCGATGAAGCGACCGCGTCTGTCGACGTGGAGACCGAGGCTAATATTCAGACGGCTATCAATTCGCTTTCGGGTTCGCGTACGGTTATTGCAATAGCTCACCGACTGTCTACGATACGTAAGGCAGATATCATTCTTGTATTTGAAAACGGCAGAATAGTACAGCGCGGCACGCATGATGAGCTGGTCGCCGCAGACGGGATTTACCGTAATATGTGCAAGGTTCAGGAGCAGGGAGCGACGATATAAGTCAGAATAAGTCCGCAAATGAATATAAAAAGTCCGGGTCGCAGGCCAAGTACCCCGTAAGGATACTTGGCCGGTTTTATTAGCCTTACGGCAAGTTTTATTGCTAAAGCAGTTATATTTGTCTTGCGACAAGTGATATTGCCTACGGCAGTTTAAGGGCGAATAAAATATCACTGAAGCCGCAGGTTTCAATATAACGGTTGCCGTCGGCAATCATATCATTCTTTGCACAGCAAAGAATATCACTGCATAAAAATTACTACCCGAAAAAGAGATTTATTTTTTCTCTTTTTCGGGTAGTTTTGTCTTGTACTGCTACAAGCAGGAAATTTGTGTGCCGGATTCCTATTCGGTTTTAGATATTCGTCCTAAAGAATTCCGCTCTTACGAACCGGACTTTTTCTGTTCCACATTAAGTCAGACTGTCTTATATTTTCTTTTTCTTTGCGATGAAGATAAGGCCGAGCGCACCGACCGAAGCAATCGCGAGCAGCAGGGCAAGCGCTATGCTGTCGCCTGTTACAGCGGCTGCGGCACTTGTGGTTGCAGTTGTGGTTGTTCCTTTTGCCGTTGTTGCCGTTGTTGCTGCTGTTGCCGTTGTCGCCGTTGTCGCAGTCGTCGTGCCCGAACCGGTCGAGCTTGTGGGAGAGGCTGCTTCGATGGTAAAGGCAGCGGACGCGGTTCCGTTATCCGATAAAACCTTTATGGTATGCGAGCCGAGCGAGAGGGTATCGAGATAGTCGCCGCCAAGAGAAATATCCACCGTAATTCCTCTGTCATCATAGGTGAAATCATCTTCAGTAAGGGGGATATCATCAACAGTGACTCCGGTGCTGTCAAACACGCGCGACCTGATATTGGTCTTAAAGGTGAGAGCGCTGTTGGAGCTCTGCGCCCATGTGCTGCCGTCGCCTTCGGTAATTGCGGCCTTGTCTCTTACTTCAAAATCGGCTCTTGCCGTGCCGTCCTCAGAAATAAACGCAATTTTGTGGAAGTTGCCGGAAAGAGTATCAAGATACGAGGCCTTGAGCGTGACGGTGGTGCCGTTCTCCGAATCCGACAAGGTGTAATTGTCAGCCGGTATTATCTCGTTATCCACCATAATATCCGTAAGCGAACGATGAGAGCTTGTTGTAAAGCTGAGTCCTTCGGAGGTTGTTTTCTTATATAAACCGTTGTGACCGTCCGCTACCGTGGGAGGATTGAAGCTTAAGTCGCGGCTTATGATAAACTGAGCACAGCCTATCCACTGGGAATTATAGTAATCTCTGCCGCGAATAAGAACATATTTGTCGTAAACCTCAACATACAGTCCCTGGCTGCCCTTTCTTCCGGAATCGGTATCGGTCCAAAGGTCGCTGAGCGACGGGCAGTTAATATATGTCGCGGTGTTTTTGTAGTTGGTAATGAGAGAGGGCTGAGTCTCGTTGAGATCCCAGTGGCCGTGTCCCGTAAAGAGTATTACATTGGGATGAGCGTCGAGAATAGAGCGAAGCTCTGCATCCTGAATCACACCGTACCAGTCCTGAATATTGGAGCCGTCGTTTTCATAGTTACCTGCGCCGTCAACGGGAAAGTCCTCAAGCGTGCCGGAAATGGTATGGTAAAGGGGCTGATGAACTATAACAAACACAGGTCCGTCGGTGTTTTCGTCGAGCTTTTCGCTCAGCCAGGAGAGCTGCTCTGGAGAAAGGTCGGCATAGCCGTTGGGAGAAGTGTCCTTTTCAGCCTCTTCGCCAGCCAGTATAATGACTTCGGTACCGTCGATTCGGAAGTCGTAGTAAGCCTTTGTGTACTGAGTAAGAGACTTGAGCTTTTCTCCTCCGACCGCATTTCTGATGTTCGCGTAAACCGCTTCTATATTTCCTCTGTATATACGGCTGTCATGGTTGCCGAGAGCGAGATAGAACGGGGGAAGTCCCAATTCGCCGTTTACCTGAGTGTATATATTCCCGACCGCTGACCAGTCGCTTTCGGAACCGTTGTTTGTATTGTCGCCGCAGGTGAGAATAGCGGAAGAACCGCTCATATTGGCGATAATGTCTCTGAGCGCCTTATCAAAATTGGCGGTCGCGGTATGAATGTCGCTGAAGACATTGAAGGAATACTTAAGATTCGCATTGGGAACAAGCTCGTCGCCGTCAAATGTATAAGCGGCGGCGGCAGCAGATGTATCCTCGCCGTTTGCCGCATACGCTATGATCTTTGAAGCTCCCGCGGGAACAAACTGACCTTCGTTGAAGACGTATTTGCCTTCAACTTCAGCTATCATGGAATAGTCTTCAAGCTTATTTCCGCTTGCGTCAGCCCAGTAGAGCCTATATGTGCATCCGTCGGGCGCGTCGTCTGCGGGGGTGACGGTGACAATGCCCTCGACGCAGCCGGGAATATTTGAAATTCTCTTGTATTCTACTTTCTTGGGTGCGGAAAGCGCACCGGAGGATACGATTTTAAAGTCTGCACTTTTCATAATCGGTGAATAGCTGTCGTTGGGCAGCAGGATGGCGCAGTAATCGCCGGCAGGGAGATTTCCGCTTTTGCCCGTCAGTTTTATTGAAATGGTGCCGCTTGATTTTAAGTCGCCTGCCGTCTGTGTGCCGGATGAAACATAAGCCCAGTTGAGGCTTCCGTTGCCTGCACTCGGAACGGATTTGCTCTTTTCGTATATTCCGACCCAGTCCTTTGCGCTTGTGCATCCGCTGAATGTAACCTCTATGGTTGAACCTACGGTGTATTCTGTCTTGTCAAGAGTCAGGGTCTCTCCGTCAGCGGAAACAATAAAGCTGAATGCCGCCAGAATCAGCGAGAGCGCCGTTGCAATGCTGATAACCCGTCTTTTCATTTGTTTACCCTCCGTATGAATATATACTTATTTATGTAATTTTATCATTTTTGGGGTAAAAATGCAAGCAATTCACAAAATTTCAACTGACAGTATCTGCAAAAAAAAGACCGGACGGTGTAACCTGTCCGGTCGTAAAAACTTTATTCTTCGTGAGCAGGAGCACCGTCGTCTTCTATCTCAACATAGTCGGAGAGGGACGAGCCCTGAAGCGCCTTAGCAGTATCTGAAAGATCCTTTGCTATAGGCTCATACTGAACATTGAAGCTGTCCTCTAAGAACTGGTCAAAACCGAGAGCGGCAAGCTTGCCCTGAACCTCTGCGAGCTGCTCCTTCCAGTCGGGAACACCGCTGCAAAGCTTAGTATAATACCCGCTTGCGGCAGCTGCAAATTCTTCAAGCAGCTTCGCCTGATCCTCGGAGAAAGTAGGCGTAAAGCCTGCGAAGCCGCTGGTCTTTATGCCCTGATTAGCCTCCTTGGCGTCCTCTACATATGTGAGGGGAGTGCCCTCGGGAAGGTAGCCTATAAAGGTGTTTCCGGTCTTGTAGAAGTCCATTGAGTATGTATCGTTGAGCATATGCGCGGTCATGCCGTTTTCATCGACTACATAGTTTTCGTTCTCAATGCCGTACATAAAGAGGTTTCTGAAGTTTGCGTCGGTATACATCATCTGAATTATTTCCATGCATCTGTCGGGATACTTGGTATAACTCGAGATTCCGTAAAGTGCGGTGCATACCTGAGGCGCCGTGGCGATCGACTTTCTGTAAAGAGTAGCTACATAGCCCTCGCTCTCCCACTGCTGAACATCCTTGAGAGAGCCTGTCTTTATTGCTAGGAACCAGTTGTCACAGTTTTCCGGATCGGCTGCAAAGTAGCCGTTCGCTCTGAAGTTTGCCATTCTCTCGAAGTGAGAGTTTACGGTGAATATGTTGAACAGATTGAACGCCTTTTCTGCCGAGAAGTACGAGAATTCGTTGTTGGTTACCGCTATGGGATAGCCCTCTTCGCCGGTATAGAAGTCGATACCGGAGCAGGTGACGGGAGCGAGCATGGGAACTATGCCGGGCTCGTTCTTCTTGACGGTTGCAAGCATATCCTCGCAGTTGTAAAGCGTCTTGACGCTCTTAATATTGAAGTTGTACTTGTCGACTATATCTTTTCTGAATACAAAGTAGTCGCTGACGCCTACCGCCTGATTCGTCGGAATGCCGTAGGTCTTTGTGTTGATCTGAGCCGCGGAAAGTATCGTGGAGGGGATATAGTCTCCGATAAGCTTGTTGGAAAGGGTGAGGTACTCGTCCATAGCTACAAGCAGATCGTTGTCAACCATCGTTTTGTATGCCTCATAGCCGTTGATGAAAACGATATCCATCTGTGGGCCGGTTATGGGATCGGGTGCTACATCTTCTCCGTTTTCGATGGCCTCCTGTTCGGCCTCCGCCTCTTCCTTGGCCTTCTTTTCGGCTTCCTTAGCGGCGAGTCGCTCCTCCTGACGCTTCTTGCGGAGCTCCTCTGCGCTCATGTTCTTTTCTTCTTCCTTCTTTTTAGCGGCTTCTGCTGCCTCTTCGGCTGCTTTTGCCTCTTCCTCTGCCTTTTGCTTGTCAAACTCGGCGTACATCGAGTCAAGCGCCTCCTGGTACTTGTCCTCGGTGTAGTAACGGAGCTGAAGCGTGGTCTTATATCTCGACTCGGTCAGTCTGTTGAGCTGAGCTTCGACAGCCTTGACAGCCTCGTCGGTCGTGCTTTCGTTTGTGATAGCGTAAAGAGTGAGATAAAGTGCTTTTCTTGATGATGTGGTCTCGTCCGTAGTGGAGGCCGTGCTGTTTGAGTCGGTGCCGCCGCAGGATGCGAGAGAGCAAACAAGCATTGAAAGCACCATCAGAAAGCTGAGAATTCGTTTTTTCATTGTTTAAGATTTTCCTCCTAGAAAACTGTATGGAACAACTGTATTATGACATATAAATACATCTATCATTTTACACCATATAATCGCTTATTGTCAAGCCGATTACCCGGCTAAATTATGTACACAATGGATAAAAAAGAGTATTCCGATATGTAGTATATTACTATAGTATTAAGCTCAGTCGAGGTAATCTTTCAGTTTCTTGGCGCGGCTGGGATGACGGAGCTTTCTGAGAGCCTTGGCTTCTATCTGGCGGATTCGCTCGCGTGTGATATTAAATACCTTGCCGACCTCCTCAAGTGTGCGGGTGCGTCCGTCCTCAAATCCGAAGCGAAGCTTCAGAACGCTCGCTTCTCTGGGGGTAAGTGTGTTGAGAACCTCCTCAAGCTGTTCTCGCAGCAGGGTATAGCTTGCCGCCTCCGCGGGTGCCGGCGCGTCATCGTCCGGTATGAAGTCTCCGAGATGACTGTCCTCCTCTTCGCCAATGGGGGTTTCGAGCGAAACCGGCTCCTGAGCTATCTTCATTATCTCGCGCACCTTGGCAACCGGCATGTTCATGGCCTCGGCGATTTCTTCGGCGCTTGCCTCGTGACCCAGCTCCTGAAGAAGCTGGCGCGACACTCTGAGAACCTTGTTTATTGTTTCTACCATGTGGACGGGGATTCTGATGGTTCGCGCCTGGTCTGCTATTGCTCGCGTAATGGCCTGTCTTATCCACCAGGTAGCATAGGTGGAAAATTTGTAGCCCTTGGTGTAGTCGAATTTCTCCACCGCCTTCATAAGGCCTAGGTTACCCTCCTGAATAAGGTCTAAGAAGAACATTCCTCTGCCCACGTATCTTTTGGCAATGCTGACGACAAGACGGAGATTGGCTTCGACCAGCTCCTGCTTTGCGGATTCGTCGCCGGCAGCTATGCGCTCTGCCAGCTGTATTTCCTTTTCGGAGTCGAGCAGCGGTACCCGCCCGATTTCCTTTAAGTACATTCTGACGTGGTCCTCTATGGCTAGCCCCTCGCTTGAAAGGATTTTTTCCATGCTTTCCGGCGTTTCGTAGTTTTCGACCTCCGCCGTTATATCCTCCAGCTCGGGTATATCGTCAAGGTAGCCTGTTACCTCGATTCCGCTTTGCTCGAGAGACTCGTAAACCTTTTCTATGCCGTCTACATCGAGATCGGCTTCCTCGATTGCTTCAAGCACCTCGCTGTTGGTAAGCGAGCCCTTCTGCTTGCCCTTTTCGATAAGCTCGTTAATATCAAATTTTCCGTTTTCGTTCTTTGCCATTATATTGACCGTTCCTTTCTTGTGCGATTTTGCCGTTTCGCCGCAAAATCCTACTTTCCTTGTTTTTTTGATTTTAGCTTGCTGAAATATTCGTTTAAGTCGGCTGTGTCGTTGTCGCTTGCCGCGTCGGAGTCCAGCGCGTCGAGCAGCTCCGTCAGCACTTTTTCCGAATTGTCGGAAAGGTTTTTGCGGGAAAGCATCATTTTTGTTGCCGCGCTTATCTCGTCTGCGGTGAGAAAGGCGCCCAACTCGCCGAAATCAAATGTTCCGCCGTTTTCGGTAAGCTCCAGAAGAAGAAGCAGCATCCTCTTGTTGAACTCGCATTTGAAGCAGGCGTCGGACAGCCGTTTGCGTATTTTCGGGTCGGCGAGATATTCGCTTCGCAAGAGCAGTATTCCGAGCGCGTTTTCCTCCTTCGACGCGGCGAAGGTGTATTTTGTGCGGTCGGGATTGACTCTGTCTCCGAAGCCGGCCGCCGCTTGCATATCCTCGTTTATTCTGCGGCGCTCCTCACTCTTTTTGGCGCTTCTTTCCACCTTTGAAAACTCACTTTTGAGTATATCGGGAGCGATTCCGGTCAGTTCATGCAGTCTGCCCAGAAATATTTCCCTTTCGAGCGAGGAAGGGGTTTTGGTAAGTACCCAGAAAATTTCCTTTACAAAGGAAAGCTTGTCCTCGGGGTTTTCCAGGTTGTATTTTTCGAGTATCTCGGAAAAAACGTATTCAATGTGGCCGTTGGCGCCGTCGATGACCTTTTGAAAGGCGTCCCGGCCGAATTTCTTTATGTATTCGTCGGGGTCCTTTGCGCCCTTCAGTGACAGAACCTTTATTTTCAGGTCGGATTTTTCCAGTATTTTTATCGCCCGCGAGGTCGCCGCGCGCCCCGCACCGTCCGAATCGTAGCAGATATATACGGTGGAGGCATAGCGCTTGATTATATTCACCTGTTCTTCGGTAAGCGCCGTTCCGAGAGAGGCTATCGCGTTTGTAAAGCCTGCCGCCTGCAGGGCTATGACGTCCATGTAGCCCTCGCAGAGGATAACGCTGTCTTTGTCGGAATCCTTGGCTATGTTGAGCGCGTAGAGATTTCTTCGCTTTTTGAAAACGGGAGTGTCGGAGGAGTTGAGGTATTTGGGCTCCTCGTTGCCTGTAGCCCGTCCGCCGAACGCAATTACGCGCCCGCTTATATCTATTATCGGAAACATTACCCGTCCGCGGAAGTAGTCGAATACCCGGCCGGTCCTCTTGCTTTTTCCTGCCAGAAAGCCGGTTGTGATTTCTTCCTCCGTAAAGCCCTCGCGCATGAGGAAGCCGCACAGCTCGTCCCAGCTTTCTCCTGCGTAGCCGAGACCGAACTTCCGTATTGTCGCGGCCGACAGAGAGCGCTTTTCCATTAGATATTCCAGTCCCTTTTTGCCCTCCGGGGATATGAGCTTGTTGTGGAAGAATCTCGCGGCTTTTTTGTTCATTTCGTAGTATCGCTCGCGGTTTTCGCGTCTGCCGGGAGTCATGTCCTGCGGAATTTGCATGCCGGCCTCGCCCGCCAGCTTTTCCACCGCCGACATATAGTCGAGGTTTTCCATCCGCATGACGAAGGTAATGATATCGCCTCCTGCGCCGCAGCCGAAGCAGTAAAAGCTGTCGGTTTGCAGAAACACCGTAAACGAAGGCGTTTTTTCGCTGTGAAAGGGACAGCAGCCGACGAGGTTGGAGCCTGCGCGCTTTAACTGTACGTAGCGCGATATTGTGTCCTCAAGGCTGACGCGCGCCTTGAGCTCGGATATAAAACCGTTAGGTAACGGCATTGTGCGGCGCCCCCTTTGAGTAAACTTTGCCGTTTTGTCTTACAGACTATTATACGACAGAAATTCCGAAATTACTTTTTTATTTACATAAATTTATTTTCAAAATCGCATTTTTGCGACCGCATGTTGAAAAGTCGGTTGAATATGTTGAAAACTTCGCCGCCCAAAACCGTTGAAATACTTGATTTACACACTTTCAACAGAGTTTTCAACAGCCGCTGTCTGTCGAAAGTTTTTGTTAACTGACATTCATAGTAACATTTTTGGCGAAATTATTGTTAACTTGACGGCGTTGAAATACGGACAAAATGAAAAAATTATGTCAACCAACTGTCGAATCTTCCGTCCGGTTTTGCAAAAAAAATCTTTCCCTTCAGATATTCGAGGGGAGAGCCGTCGTCCGGCAGAAATTCCACCGAGCGCGAAAACAGCGCCTGACAGCCGAAGCCGCGCCTTTTGTCCTCGCGGTTTGAGCCGTATTTGCCGTCGCCCACGAGAGGATTGCCGATATAGGACATCTGTGCCCTTATCTGATGCGTTCTTCCGGTGTGCAGCTCAAGCTCCACTAAGCTCTCGTCTCTTTCGCGGTCGTACTTTATCAGGGTATATTCGGTCACCGCGGTCAGCGCGCCCTTTACGGGTGAGGGGAATACCGCGACCTTGTTTTCGGCGGCGTCCTTTTTGAGAAAATGCTTTAGCACCCCGCTGTCTTTCGGCGGGCGTCCGTGAATTAAGGCGATGTACCTTTTCTTTATTTTTCTTTCCTTTATCATCTGGTTTACGGTGCGCAGAGCCTCTGCGTTTTTCGCGCAGATTACTATTCCCGCCGTATTCCGGTCGATTCGGTTGCAGAGCGCCGGTGCGAAGGTAGCCTCGGCGTCCGGCTTGTAGTCGCCCTTTTTATACAGATAGGCCTTTACATGGTCGATAAGGGTGTTTGTTTCGTTTGAATCGTCGGGCTGGCATATAACGCCTATAGGCTTGTTTACCAGCAGAATGTTGTCGTCTTCAAATACGATATCTATTTTGGGTTCTATATATAGGAAGCTTTGCTCCGGCGCGGCGAAAAATTCGTCGGAAATATACATTTCCACCACGTCGCCCTCGGCAAGACGGTAGGAGGCGTCGCATTTTTTGCGGTTGACCTTGATTCTCTTTGTCCGCAGAAATTTATACACAAGCGAGGTTGCCATCGAACAGGTGGATTTTAAGACAAACTTATCGAGCCGCTGTCCGGCGTCGTTGGAATTGACAGTAAAGCTTTTCATACGGACTCCTTTCCGAGAGAGTTCGGCTTTTTATATTCGGTATACATCGATTATTGCCGTATATGACTGTAAATAATGAAGAATTGCGCTTTTTGCGCCCGGGCGTTTATACGGCTTACCTGTAGGCTTCCAGCCGATGTATCGGCTGACCCTTGGAGGAGAAGTTTCTCTCGTACTCGGTCATAATGTTGCCCTCTGCGTATTCGGAGGCGTGCAGGTCGAAGGTGATGTGCTCCAGCCGCCAGCCGTTTTCGGCAAAGCTTTCGAGCGAATAGTCGAACAGGCCCCTGTTGTCTGTCTTGAAAAATACCGCTCCGCCGTCTGAGAGCAGGGCTCGGTAATCGTTGAGAAAGCTCTCGCTTGTCAGCCGCCGCTTGGCGTGCCGCGCCTTTACCCACGGATCCGAGAAATTGAGGTATATGCGGTCTATCTCACCGTCGTCAAAGTAATCTCTTATATATTGCGCGTTGAGGTTGAGAAATATCACGTTTTTGACTTCTGCCGCCTTGGCTTTTTCCATAGCCAGCATTATTACGTCGCGCACTCTTTCTACTGCGCAGTACAGCGTATCGGGATTTCTTACGGCAGTTTCGGTTATAAAACTGCCCTTGCCGCAGCCGATTTCCAGCTCGAGCCGTTTGCCCTTGCAGCTTTCTCCCAGCCTTTTTTCAAAAAGCTCCCTCCAGGCGCCTTTGTACTGTGTCGGATTTTCACAGGTGTATTCACTGCACGCCGATATTCTTTCGTCGCCGTGCTTTTTCTTCCTCATTCTCATTAGATTTCGGCCTTTCGTTTTTTGCTGTCGGTTAAGGCGTGTTATGACAAAAAACGCCTGTTTTTAAGTATATAATAAAGACTTGTGAAATGCAAGAACATTTGCTCGTCCGAAATATGCTGTTTTTTCAAAAAAGTAAGAAAAAGTGAGAAATAATGAGAAAAAACGAGATTTTGAGAGCAATGTGAGATAAATTTGACCTTGTCTGACCTTAACTGACCTTGTTTGACCTTGCGAAATAGCAAAGTGAGTATTATTATATGATCAAAGGTCAGAGAAAGTCAAACAAGGAGATGATCAAAGCATGATACTTTCAGAACAGATAGCCAGATTGATAGAGGATATGCTGACAGAGCAGGGCGGCACGCTTGAGATAGGACGAAATGAGCTTGCATCAAAAATGGGATGCGTTCCGAGTCAGATCAATTATGTTATCACCTCGCGCTTCACGCCTCAGAAGGGCTACATAGTAGAGACCCGCCGGGGCGGCGGCGGATATATGAGAATCTCGCGGGTTCAGTTTGATAAGAATTCATACCTTATGCAGTTTTACAATGCCGTCGGGGACTCGATCGATTACGAATCGAGCAAGGTGTTCATCCGTCACCTGACAAAAAACAATATTATCACCCCGCGTGAGGAGCAGCTCATTTTGGCACCGCTCAGCGAAAGCGCTCTGACGGATGTTCGGCGCGAGGACAGGGACAAGATGCGGGCGGTAATGCTCAAGGCAGTCGTTCTGAAGCTCGCTACCATGTAAAATAATCAAAAAAACAGACTAAAAATAACCCAAAATCAATCCAAAATCAACCGAAATTTAACCTAAAACAGTAAAAAAGCAGCTCAAAATCGTTCAAAATGCGATACCGAAGCTACTGAAAAATGCTGACATAGCATGACATAACAGGGAGGTATGTACTATGAAAAACATCAATCATGTTTGCGATATTTGCCATAAAAAGGACGCCACGGTTCACTATAAGAAGACGGTAAACGGCAAGACAAACGAATATTATCTCTGCGCCGACTGCGCCGCGGAAAGCGACATAGCAAATGAATTAAGCAGCACCTCAAAGGGCTTGTTCGACAGCTTCTCAGGCTTTGACAGCCTGTTTTCAAACTTTTTCTTCGACACGCCGTATCTCGGCGCCGCGACCAAGCAAAAGCGTTGTCCCACTTGCGGTTTCACGCTTGACGATATCAGCGCGGGCTCGCGTCTCGGCTGCGCCGACTGCTATGATTTCTTTGCCTCCGAGCTTAATCTGAAGCCGCTGATTTCCGGCGGCAGCTATCGCGGCAGACATCCGAGGCTTATTCGCAAGGAAAAAGACGAAAGCCGTGCGGAGGCCAAGCAGGCAAAGGCGGAGGAAAAGCAGATGAAGGCTGAGGCAAAGGCTGAAATGAAAGCGGAAAAGAATGAGCTTGAAAGCCTGAAGGCACAGCTTGCAGAAGCTTTGAAAAATGAAAATTATGAGCTTTGCGCCAAGCTTCGCGACCAAATCAAAGAGAAAGGCGGAAACAAATAATGTATTGGTATGAATGCGACGGAAAAGACAAGGATGTGGTGCTCAGCACGCGTATCCGTTTTGCAAGAAACATAGACAAGACACCGTTCCCGACAGCTCTTGATAAAGAAGCCGCAGAGCGGCTGGCAGAACGCATATCGGCGCTGTTTGACCGCGAAAAGTACGCCGTAAACGATATAAAAAAGCTGTCTGAGGCAGAGCGGGGAGCATTTGTTGAAGCGCATCTCGCAAGCCCGGAGTTTTGCCGCGAGCCGTATGACGGAAAAAGGCTGATACTCAGCAAGGACGGCGACGCCTCCGTGATGGTTGGCGAGGAGGACCATATAAGACTGCAGGTCATCCGCTCCGGCTTTGACCTGCAAGAGACCTATAAGAAGGCCGATGAAATCGAAAAAATGCTGTCGGAAAAGCTTGACTTTGCCTTCAGCGAGAGTCTCGGCTACCTTACCTGCTGTCCGACTAATCTGGGCAGCGGAATGCGTGCCTCGGCAATGCTTCATCTGCCGGCGCTGACGGTTACCGGCGGCATCGGCAAGCTGACAAATTCAATAGCTCCGCTGGGCTATACGGTGCGCGGACTTTACGGAGAGGGGAGCGAGGCGGCCGGCATGATATATCAGATATCCAACGTGCCGAGCGTATCGCAAACAGAGGAGGAAATCCTGCGCGGCTTTGAGGAGGTTATAAGCACGGTAATAAAAAGCGAGAGAAGCGCGAGAAAATACCTCTCGGACAACCGCTCCGACAAGCTCACGGACCGCATAGGACGCGCCTTCGGAACACTGAAATACGCGGGACTTATTTCCGGCAAGGAGTTTTTGGCAAATTACTCATTTGCCCGCCTGGGGGTATGTCTCGGGCAAATAACCGAGACCGCGCTGACAACTCTTGACCGTGCCGCGATCGAGCTTATGCCCGCCACGCTGACGCTTTGCAATCTTGAGGCGTCGGACGCGGTCAGCCGCGACAGGATAAGAGCCGCCGAGCTGAGAAAACGGCTTTCTGAAAAGCCGTCGGCGCAGCAGCGGTAAAATATGCATTATAAAGGATTTTTAACAGCAAGGAGGACTGACAAATATGACCTTCAAAAACTTTTCAGACGACGCAAATCCGGCGCTTGAGAGTGCCGAGAGAAACGCGCAGAGTTTAGGTGACACATATATCGGCAGCGAGCATATTCTGCTCGGTCTGTGCGATTCGGACTGCCGTGCCGCCGATATACTCTCGCAAAACGGAATTACGGCAGAGGATATAACCGCGCAGTTAAAGCAGGCGAACGGGGACAAGGAGCCGATAAGCACGGATTCCTTAGAGATTACCCCGAGAGCCGAGGCGATTCTGCGGGAAAGCCTGTACACCGCCCAGTCTACAGGCCGACAGGCCGACAGCCTGTTTATACTTATGTCGCTCATTAAGGAGAGCTCAAGCGTTGCCTGCAGATTGATTGCGGCTCTCGGCGGCGACGCGAGAAAGATATTTAACGACTGTGTTAACGCCGTAAATCAGTCGAATGCCGGCTCGGGTGCGGAAAAGTCCGGCAAATCCAAGACCCCGACGCTTGATAAATTCAGCCGCGATCTGACCGCCATGGCGCGGGAGGGAAAGCTCGACCCCATTATCGGCAGGGCGGAGGAGCTGGAAAGGGTTATTCAGATTCTTTCACGCAGGACAAAGAACAATCCCTGCCTTATCGGCGAGCCGGGTGTCGGCAAAACCGCCGTGGCAGAGGGGCTCGCACAGCGAATTGTCGCAGGAAACGTACCGGAGACGCTGGCGGGCAAGAGAGTGGTCACGCTCGACCTTTCCTCCCTTGTCGCCGGAAGCAAGTACAGAGGCGAATTTGAGGAGAGAATCAAGTCGGTCATTGACGAGGTTGTCAAGGACAAGAATGTGATACTCTTTATAGATGAAATACACACGCTTATCGGAGCGGGAGCCGCAGAAGGGTCGATCGACGCGGCAAATATTCTGAAGCCCGCGCTTGCAAGAGGCGAGCTGCAGGTGGTCGGCGCGACAACCATCAATGAATACCGCCTTATTGAAAAGGACGCCGCTCTTGAAAGAAGATTTCAGTCGGTGCTTGTCGGAGAACCCAGCGAGGAGGAGGCTATACTCATACTCAAGGGTCTGCGCGAGAAGTACGAGCAGCACCACAAGGTAAAAATCACAGACGAGGCGATACAAGCCGCAGTAAAGCTGTCAAAGCGATACATCAGCGACCGTTTCCTTCCTGACAAGGCGATAGACCTGATAGACGAGGCGGCAAGCAAGATGAGAATCAAGAGCTTTACCGCACCTCCCGAGATAAAGCAGTTGGAGGACGGCATTGCAGACCTTGAGAGCCGCAAGAAAGCATACGCGGCAAGTGAAAACTACGAAAAGGCAGGAGAGCTTCTCGCCGAGCAGAAGAAGCAGCAGGCTATCTACGACGAAAAGAAGTCCGAGTGGGAAAAGCAGAGGGGTAAGGTCTGCGGCGAGATAGGCGAAAACGAAATAGCCGAGGTAATCGAACAGTGGACCAAAATCCCGGTCAAAAGGCTTCTTGAGGACGAGGCCAGCCGTCTTTTGAACCTCGACAATCTGCTCAAGGAGCGGGTCATCGGGCAGGACGAGGCGGTATCGGCTATTGCGCGCGCTATCCGCAGAAGCCGCACCGGCCTGAAGGATCCGCGCCGACCCGCCGGAAGCTTTATTTTCTGCGGCCCGACAGGCGTCGGCAAGACGGAATTGAGCAAGGCGATATCCGCGATAATGTTCGGCGACGAGAACAAGATGATACGGGTAGATATGTCGGAATTTATGGAGAAGCACAGCGTCAGCAAGCTGATCGGCTCGCCTCCCGGATATGTCGGATTTGACGAGGGCGGCGGCCTGACCGAGAAAATCCGGCGCAATCCCTACTCGGTCGTGCTTTTCGATGAGATAGAAAAGGCGCACCCCGATGTGTTCAACATACTCTTACAGGTACTGGACGACGGCGTGCTTACCGATTCGCACGGGAGAAAGGTGGATTTCAAAAACACCATCATAATTATGACCTCGAATGTAGGCGCAAGCAAGCTGTTTGAGGGCAGCAAGACTACCGGATTCGTGACCAACGCGAAGGCGAGCGAGCGAAACGACAGGGAAGAGGTGCTCAAGAGTCTGAAGGAGACCTTCCGCCCCGAATTTCTCAACCGTATAGACGAAATCGTGGTGTTCAACCGTCTGACCGAGGAGGATATCGAGAAAATTGCCTCCAACATGCTTGCCGAAATATCCAAGCGAGTTGAGTCCAACGGCATCACTCTCACCTTTACGCCTGAGGTTGTAAAGCTTCTCGCCAAGGTGGGCTACGACGTGACATACGGCGCCCGTCCGCTGCGCCGCGCCATTCAGACGAAAATCGAGGACAGCTTTGCCGAATGTATGCTGGAAAGCAAGTACGGCGAGGGCGACAGCGTCGAGTGCTATCTCGGCGACGACGAAAAGATCTGTTACAGAAAGAAATGACGGCTTTACCCTGACACCCGGGAATGTCCGGCCTGCGGCCGAAAACCGCCGGTAATGCTCCGGGCGGTTGGTTTATTCAAAAGCTGAAAGCCGATCGGACACATCAAAAGAACAGCGATGGATTTCGTATTGCAGATACGGTTTCTATCGCTGTTTTCTGTTTTGACGCCTCTTACACAGCATCGGTACCGTAAAGTGATTTGTCATTGTATATTGTATAAGCGCATTATAGACAACTGCAGATTGCGGCAGTTAAAAGGAAATCTTCCCATGCGAGGATGCAAAACCGTCAAAATGACTATTCAAAAAAAAAAAACACTTGACAATTGTGAATAATGCTATATAATGTAGACAGACAGGAACAATCCGGAAGCTATAAGAGAGAAGAAAAGGCAATATATAACCGGTTCCGGTAATAATCAAGGAGGATATTGTTATGAAGAGTGTCATATCCAGGGTTACTGCGGCAGTATTAGTGATATCACTGGCTCTTTTGGCTGTCGGGTGCGCAGATTCAGGCAAGGAGACGGTTGAAGTTGACCCATCGCTTATTTCAAATGTAAAAAAGTGCGACTATCAGTATGACCCGACTGCTGCGGCGGCGGCAGAGTACGGTGAGATTGTTATTCCCGAAACAATAGTAATCTGCGGAAGAGAAGTTAAGGCTTACCCGGTATTTGTAGACGTTGAGAAGACGTATGCGGCTTTTGCAAGCGCTAATAAGGAGCGCCTTGACTCCCTTGCGGAAATCGGAAATATTCGCGGCGAGTTCAGCGCAAGGACCTGCGATGAGTATGTTGATGTGCTCGGCTCCAATTTGTTGCGTTCCGAAATAAGCTATGACGAGAATTTTGACATATTTGCCTGTGCTCTTGAAGGCATGAAGGGCTTTGCCGATAACATAGAAAGAAACGAAGAGCTGTTTTCGTGGCTGGAGGACAAGGGCTTTGCCGGAGTCAGAATGTATGTTCCCGAGCTCGAAAGCGAGGCGTTGGTAATGACAGGCGGGGATCTGAGCGAGTATTCCTCCGAGGAGGATTTTCTCCGTATGCTTAAATTCAGAATTCCGAACTTTAATGACAGCTTAGATGATTTGACATCGACAAAAAGACTGCTGTAAAAGAAATAATATTCGGGCGCATTCGGTTTAGGGTGCGCCCGATTTTATAACTGATGAAGATCAAGGTGACTTTCTAAAATATATGTAGCCGCCGTTTCGGCTGAGAAGAGGAGAATAATATGAAGAAAGCGTTATGTTTGATACTGTGCCTTGTGTTTGCGCTGAGCCTATGCTCCTGCGGCGGATCGGTGGACGGTGTAGTAGTAAAAGAGGTTGATTCGCAA
>JAQXGK010000084.1 GCA_029006345.1 Bacillota bacterium | reverse complement strand
CAAAAACACGCTTGATAGCCGCGGTGTCGTCGGTTATGCCGTCTGCATTGCAGCCGGCTTCCGTCATATTAATATGCATACCCTTGTGCTCCCTCGCTTTTCTTTAAATACTTTATGTGAATTATAACATGAGCCGACACTGTTGTCGACAAAAAAGCCATACGGCATTTTGCCGTATGGCTTGATAAAATACATCAGTCCAGCTTGTCGTACTGCTTGATGATGCGGTTGATTGATTTGTTCGCGACTGTCTCGAGTGCCGCATATTCGGAAGCAAATGTATCGCTGCCGGTCGCTGTCATAGCGCCGAAGATACCTCTTATTCCGCCGAAGTTGTGTATGATTCCGAGGTCAAAGTATGCACTGTCGAAGATAATGTCAAGCATATCCTGCGACTCTTCGTCTCGCGAAACCTGTCCCTGAAGAACTCTGTCGTAGTATTCGGGGAGTACTATCGATCTGCCGTAGTAGGACAGAGCGTCTATCACCGCCGCATTCTTCTCAGGATCGGGTGCGGTAACGGGAATAGCGATTGCGGGAGAAGCGTAGCTGAGAAGGTGATAATAGCCCTCCTGATTTTCATCATACTTGGGAAGGGGAAGAATACCGAAGTCGGAATCCATCTTGCGGCATTCGATTATACGGTACATGGCGGTAAGCCGGAAGAGTATCTGGTCGTTCATGAACATGGTGGAGCCGTATTGATAAATGTCGGAGCCGTCGGTAAGGTTCAGATTTTCAAGGCGCTGGGTTGTATTGTTGTCGGTAACTATATTCAGCACCTTGGAAAACATGGTTGCGTTACGGTCATTGTAAACTGAGAGTACGGGTTTGTCATCGGCGTCTTTGTTTACTATCTGCATACCGCCGCCGATCATGAAATACAGTGTGTTTTCGTTGTCGGTAAGCAATCCGAAACGGTCTTCGGCGTCAATATCGCCGTTGCCGTTCAAATCCATGTAGAAATCCTTGCAGAGCGAGTAGAAGTTGTCAAGCGTCCATTTGTTTTCCTTAACAAGTGTATAAGGATTGTCAAGCTGTGCATCATTCAAGAGCTTTTTGTTGAAGCTGAGTGCGCTGATGCCGTCATTGTCGACGGTGCTTATGTCACCCATAACATAGAAAAGCTTATTGGACATTGAAAGATTATTAACGGCATTCTGAGAATACCAGGGCTTGGACAGGTCTATGTTATCAAGTGTTTTGAGGTCTTGGAGAAGACCCTCCTCGGCAAGTGTGGAAATGCCGCCGTTTTCGCACATTTCGGCGAGAATGGCGTCGTAGGTATTGAGGTTAGCCTGGATATCGCTGCGTGCCTCCTCGACAACAGATGACTGCGAAGCGACCTTGTTTACTATCTTTACATTATAGATCTCTTCGAGCTTTTGCATTTTTTTGAGATTGGCATCGTTTACAGCCTCGCCGGTGACCTCCGTTGCGCTAAAGTCATCGTACTGCGACCAGCCGTTATCGGCAGGAACAAGAATCGTAAAATCCTTGCCGCCGAAGTCAAGTCCGTTAACCGGGGTGAATTCGCCGGAATTGTCCTCGGTGCCGTTGTCAGTATCCGATGTGGTTTTTGTGTCGCTGTCACTGCATGCGGTAGAAAGAGTCAGGGAAAGAATGAGCAGAACGAGTATGAGTGTTGTACTGATTTTTTTCATGATTTTCTCCCAAATTTGGTCCTAGTATTTGTTCTGATGGGGTATGTTGTTGCTGTTACTTGATTTTATCGAATATCTGATAAAAAGTCAATAAAAAAGTAAAATGTTTTGACAATTTTTCCATCATAATAGTATTATTCACAAAATGTTCAAAAATTGATGTTAGAATAGTATCACTCAGTAAAAATAACAGAGGTTTATCATGAAAAAACAACATTTTTTAATCACAAAGCATAACATCTTTTCCGTAATCATTGCTCTTTTGCTCATATTTACAACTGTTTTGTCATTTGTTGCCTGCTCTGACGGCGATACCGATAAAACATTGGGAAATACGACTGCTGTTACTTCAGATGCACCAAACCTTACCGGTACGAAGCCCGAAAGCAATGATCCCGGTTCGACTGCAAAAGCTGAGTTTAAGAATGAAACATTAAAGAAAGCATTTGCCTCCTGCATTGATAAAAAAGCCGATGATATTACAGTCGGCGACTGTGAAAAGGTCAAGGTTTTGTTTTTGGACTCCTTGGGCCTGAATATCGCGTACGAGGATTATATATCTGAGTATGAAAAGACCCTTTCCGCAGATTATCCGTTGCAGTTGGCAATTACGGTAGATATGAAAAAATGCCAGTATGAAACTGTTATAAGCAGTTATGACCCCGAGGATCTCGCACTTTTCAAAAATGTCGAGTATCTGGCTCTTACCAACGCTCCCGGAAAGGTTAAGCTTTCCGACTATGCTTGCTTTAAGTATTTGCGCCACCTTGTCGTATTCATGAGTGATTGTTCAAGTCTCGACGGCATCAATTCATTCTCTAAGCTGGAAAGTCTCACTGTCGGCTCCAATACACTTTCCGACATTTCGGCACTTTCCGAAAACAAGACCATAAAAACTCTTTGGTTTACCTATACACAAAAAATCACTGATTGGACTGCTGTTTCGTCCATGACTCAGCTTGAGTTTGTTTCGTTGGACAGCATCGCTGTTTCAGACATTAGCTTTGTCAAACCGCTTACTAACCTCAAGCGTTTCCAGGCAACGGGAAACCAGATTAAGGATATTTCGCCGCTTTTCGGTTTGACAGAACTGAGAATCATAAATGTAAATCTCAATTCGATTTCATCCATAAAGGGTATATCGGCACTTAAAAATCTTGTTTCGCTCGACATCAACAACAGTTCGTTTGACGATATCAGCGAGCTTTACGGGCTGACTGCCCTCAAGAGAGTCAATCTCTCTGCGAACACCGCTGTCAGCGAAGAGCAGATAAAGCAGCTTGCCAAAAAACTGCCAAACGCCGAAATAATGCATTCAAGCGGAATACCAACCACCGATAACCAACAGTAAATCCTGTACGTGATGCCCAAAAGTTCTGTCAGCAGAACAAAATATTTTTGCTTTGAGGTTTTTGCGATACTATTGACACGGAGCATTAATTAAGTGAAAAGTCGGTATTATTGTATAAAGCCACGGCGGCGGAAAGGAATGGTCAAAATGCAGAAAAATATTGATATTAACGGCCGTACGGTGATTTATGATTTTGAAAGAAAAAAGGTAAAAAATATCAACTTGAGGATTCGAAGCAACGGCTCCATTACTGTTTCCGCCGGTCTAAATACGGACGAGAGAATGGTTGAAGACTTTTTGAAATCTAAAGGGCATTTCATTTGTTCTGCCCTTGACAGATGCGCTTTGAAAAGACCCGGCGGCGATTTTGAGCCGAGACAGTTTGAAGACGGTGATATTTTCTATTACCTCGGAAGGCCGCATACAATAGTTTTGTTGCAGCATACGAGAAGCTGTGTTGTTGCCGATAGCGGTCAACTGTTCCTTTACACCCGCACGCCGGATTCACTTACAGCGCGCCGCAGGGCGGTAGATAAATGGATGGAACAGCAGTGCGCCGACATTATCGGCGATGCCTGTGAACGCTTATTTACTCCGTTCCGCAAGCTCGGGGCGGCATTTCCCAAAACGGCATACAGAAATATGAAGGCAAGATGGGGCAGTTGTGCTCCCGAACGCGGAACCGTGACCTTCAACAAGCATTTGATTGAGCATCCGTTGGAGTGTATAGAATACGTTGTAGTGCATGAATTTGCCCATCTCGTTTATCCCGACCATTCAAAACAGTTTTATCTTCTTCTTTCGCAGATTATGCCCGATTGGAAGGAAAGAAAACAGCTTCTTAACGAAGGTTGACGGAACACGGCGTATTGCGGAATATATTTTATAAAAACCGCAGATTGCGCGAAAAATGACTTTAATTTTGATTGATGCTGAAAACGCCCGGGGAAAACCCGGGCGTTTGTTGTATCAGCGGTAAATTATGATATACTATGTTCCGGGAGGAATCGTAATTACCCGGAGATTTAAGGAATAGTTGGTTATGATTAAATGCGAATAAGTGTTTGTTTTATTAATGATACATATTTGAGGAGAAGATATGCGCGTGATGAATAAGAAGATTACAATTCGACCGGAAGAACATAAAGATTATAAAAGTATTGTTTCTCTGATTTTGCGTTCGTTTCAGGAAGGAACAGATTATTCTGACGGAACCGATATTATTGCATTGGTAGAGGAAATCAGAGATTCGAAATACTATATTCCGGAATTGTCTTTTGTTGCGGAATTAAATAACCAGGTGGTAGGACACTTTTTGTTTTCAAAATTTCCGCTGTCATCTACAAGAGAAGGCGGACATGGCGACGGAGCCGATTCCGAAATTGTCATGTTAGCACCGGTATCTGTTCATGCGGATTATTTTCGCCAAGGAATCGGTACTGCTATGTTGAATATGGGAATTGAGAAGGTGAGAGAATCGGGCTATAAAGGAATAACCGTCGAAGGTAATTATAAGTTTTATAATCAAGTCGGATTTCGGACATCATCTGAATTTAACATTTTCCCTACAAGCGGATATCCGACGAAGGAACCCCGATGTTTGATGTGTCAGGAGACCTATGATGGTTCCTTGGAAGGCATACACGGTTATATTGTTTATGACATGTATTTCAATGCATAAAGCGGTTCTGCCTGTGCAGAGAAACTGACAGATAGTTTTGCCGCGGCGTCATCACACATTTGTGCCGGAAAAGCCGATGTTCACAGCGAAATGTTCTTCCCAAAACGGTTTGATCAGCTCTTTGCCGACAAAAGATTTGATGATTAGACATAAGTAAATCCTCCGTACCAATACGGAGGATTTACTGTTTTACGGGCGCCGCCCCGCTGAGCGGAGCTGTTTGCCCTTGCTTATGCCTTTGCTTTCTTTTTCTTGGAAACTATGAATATCACTGCGACAATGGCAGCAATGATAACTGCCGCGCAGACGATAATCAGTATTATCGCAAGAGTATTTGAAGAATAGTCAAATTCGAGGTAATTGTTGCCGGCCGTAACGGAGAGTGTTATCATACCGTCCTTGGCGTCCGAAAGGTTGACCTCCTCGCCGTTGAGCCGGAGTCCTTT
>JAQXGK010000083.1 GCA_029006345.1 Bacillota bacterium | reverse complement strand
TGGAGCGGGCGACGGGAATCGGACCCGCGTAGTCGGCTTGGGAAGCCGATATTCTACCATTGAACTACGCCCGCAGAAACTGTATCCTCATGATACATTATTTTGCAAAAAAAATCAACCTCTATATTTTCGCATGCAAACAAAGGGGGACGGATGACCGCCTCCTTTGTTTGCAAAAATTTCTCACTCGTCATGCGTGCGGCAATCGTAGACAAAATCGCGGATATTGCCCTCAGTCCGGAAATACTCGGTCTTTATCATGGATTTTTCACCGGCATATGAGTCGATTATCACAAGCTTGACCTTCATTTTCGACTCGATGATATTCTTTATGTAGACTGCGGCAACCTGACCGACCTCGACGCCTGCCTTCCACTCCGCAAGCCCCGCAAGATTGGGTGCGAGCTCTATGAAAATCCCGTAGCTTTCTATACTGCGGACTATTCCCGTCACCGTCTGACCGATAGCAAAGCGCGCGGCATTTTCCTTCCAGGTTCCCAGCAGCTCCTTATGCGTCAGCGAAATGCGTCCCCGGTTTCCGAGAATTACGTCGTCGCGGCCGCGAACCGCCGCCAAAATGTACTCACCGAGATAAAAGCGGTCGCTCGGGTGCAGTATGCGTGAGACCGAAATGCAGTCTATGCTGAGAAGCGATATAATTCCGCAGCCGATATCGCAAAAGCAGCCGAACGGCTCGAAATGGGTTACGCGCGCATCCAGAATATCGCCGTCCTCCAGCAGGTCGAGATATTCCCGGAAGCATTTTTCCTGCGCCCGCTTGCGTGAGAGATATATGACCTTTGCTCCGTTTTCCTCCACTATGTCGGTCACGATAAACTGCACCGCCCGTCCGACACGCGTGATAACCGCTATGTCGCGCGCCCACAGGCCGTCCTCGGTCACGGCGACCTCGTCGCGGGTAATGACGGCGCGGCAGCCGCAAATATCGAGAATGAGATTCATATCGCTGTCGCACAGAAGCACACGCTCCTCGAGAATGCGTTGCTCACGCATTGCCTTTTCGAGATTTGCGAGATTTGAAAGCGCCTCCTTGTTTTCGGGCGAGCCGGACAGCATGCCCTCCGGCTGAAATGCTCTCTTCATAAAATGATTAAACCTCCGTTTTTTACTTTTGTTTTTGTTTAATCATATTTTCCTATCGGAGCATTTATTACTGAATTATTCCGCCGCCCTCTACCAGCGTCTCTATCGCGACCGGAAGAAAGGCAATGTCGGTCACCACGGTGAGAAGCCATCCGCCGCGCCCCTGCACTATACTGTACTTCTCCACTCGCGGCTCACTGCAGGGGAAGCCGGAATAGACGGTTCTTGACGAAATATCCATCGAGCTTTTGAAATTGATATCCCGAACGGACAGCACGGCGCGTTCCGCACGCTCCTCGGAATCGAAAAGTGCTACTATAGTAGGCATGCCTGATACCTCCGATACAGTAAAAAAATAAAGTGAGGCACGGTTATTTCCGTTGCCGTCACTTTATTATCGACCGTTATTTTCTCCTTAATGCGCAAGAGAGAGAACATATACGCTGTCGGCGCCGCTTTTTTTCAGTACCTTTGCCGCCTCGGAGGCTGTCGCCCCGGTAGTTACTATATCGTCAATAAGAATAACGCTGTCGTACGGCAGTTTTTCGCGAGCGGCATACAGTCCGCGGACATTGCGCCGCCGCTCAGTCCTCCCGAGGGAATGCTGACGCTGACTTTTGCGCGTTACCGTCAGCAGCGTTCGGCAGGGCAGACCCAGCCTGTCCGCAAGCGACTCGGCAAGATACTTCGCCTGATCGACGCCGTTGGCCCTGACCGCCGCACGCCGACGCGGAACATATGTCACGAGAGTAGCCTTTGACAGAGAATCGTTCTGAAAAACGGCTTTTGCAAGATACTCCGAGACAAAGTCGACCAGCTTCTGAGGGGAGCGTTCCTTAAGGCGGAAGATAATGCTTCTGACGCTTTCGGAGTCATACGGAAAAACAGCCGTACAAAACTCGGCGTTTTCTACATTCAGAACGGCTCGCGGGCAATACAGTCTGTCAAATTCCGTGCGGCAAGAGATGCAGACGCCCTTTTTGCCCTCGCGGGATATTTTTCGGCAAACCGGACACTTCGGCGGGAACATTGCGCTGAATATATTCATTTTTCGCCGCTCCTTCCTTTTTCTTTTCCCATGTGTTTCTCATTACTCATTTTATCACACCGGGCGCTTTTTGACACCGCTTTTGCTCCAAAAAACACGGTTTTATTGACATTACAGACACTTTTACCTATAATTGTGTAAGAAAAAGAGAAAGGGACAGCCTATGGACGGGTTAAACCAAGCAAATCTGCGGTTCGACGAAATCTGCGAGGGAATGACTCTCGCACAGTTTTCCGACGGCTTTTCCTACGGCACCGATGCGGTCCTGCTCGCGGCTTTTGCCGATGTCAGAGCCGGCTCGCGCGGGTGTGAGCTCGGGACCGGCACGGGAATAGTCCCGATACTGATGTTCCGCCACAAAAAATGCTCGCATATCACGGCGCTGGAAATTCAGCCGGAATACGCCGCTCTCGCGGCTCAGAATGCGGCGAACTGCGGCTTTTCCGACAGGATAAAAGTTATAGAAGGCGACCTGAAGGACGACTCGCTGTTAAAGCAAATCGGCGAGCTTGATTTTGTCGTGTCTAATCCGCCGTACATGAAGACAAGCACGGGCTATCTCAACGAAAACCCCAAAAAGCTGATAGCACGGCATGAAATCCACTGCGACATACGGGATGTCTGCCGCGGGGCGTCAAAGCTCTTGCGACACGGCGGAGAATTCTTCGTGATATACCGTCCCGACCGTCTGCCCGACCTGATATGCGCCCTGCGAGAAAACTCGCTCGAGCCAAAGCTCATTGTTCCGGTGAGTGCCGGCGAGGGGAAGCCTCCGGTTTTGATACTCTGCCGCGCAAAAAAGCACGGCGGCGCGGAAATGAAGCTCGCCGCGCCCTTTATTATTGAAACGCCGGACGGGCAGCCGTCGAGAGCCATGCGGCAGGTGTACGACAGCGGCCGTATGGAAATCTCGGTGCGGAAATAGCGACCGCCGGGCAAAGCACGCAAATGCCTCCCTTTTTGAAACCGCCGCAAGATTTTTTCAGGCAAAACATGTAATAATTCCGACGAAAGGAACTGATAAAATGCCGGAACTTCCCGAAATACTAATGCTCGCCTATCTCGGCGATGCGGTAATAGAGCTGTATGTGCGCGAGCATCTTATAAGCTCCGGACTGTTATCGCCCGCGGAATGCAATGAAAAGGCGCTGGATTTTGTCACCGCAACACGTCAAAGCGAGGCGCTCAAAAACATTCTGCCGCTCCTCACGGAAGAGGAGGAAGGCATTTTTCGGCGCGGAAAAAACGCAAAGCCCCATTCGCTCCCGCGTAATGTCAAAAGCTACATTTACCATCTCGCAACCGGATTTGAAGCGCTGTTCGGATACAATCATTATTTGGGGCGCGACAGCCGCAACCTTGAGCTCTTTCGGATTGCCTACGGCATCCGCGGGTAATGACGCCACCATATTTTAACAATTTGTAAATTTTTCACTTTTTCGCAAGGGTTTTTGACATTCATTATGGAAACATATATTTTTATATGATATAATTTTTTGGTCACACGGAAAATAAATGTTTAACGGAGGAAGTTAAATGAGTCACAAGTATGTTTACTTATTCAGTGAAGGCGACGCTAACATGCGTGAGCTCCTCGGCGGAAAGGGTGCAAACCTCGCAGAGATGACCAACCTCGGTCTTCCCGTTCCCCAGGGCTTTACCATTTCGACAGAAGCCTGCACACAGTATTATGAGGATGGACGCCAGATCAACGCCGATATTCAGGCGCAGATAATGGAGTACATCGAAAAGATGGAAAAAATCACCGGCAAGAAGTTCGGCGACAAGGAAAACCCCCTTCTCGTATCCGTTCGTTCGGGTGCGCGCGCTTCCATGCCCGGTATGATGGACACAATACTCAACCTCGGTCTTAACGACGAGGTTGTCGAGGTCATTGCCAAGAAGTCGGGCAATCCCCGTTGGGCGTATGACTGCTACAGAAGATTTATCCAGATGTTCTCCGACGTCGTTATGGAGGTCGGCAAGAAGTTCTTTGAGCAGCTCATCGACAAGATGAAGGAAGAAAAGGGCATCGTATACGATGTCGAGCTTACAGCAGACGACCTCAAGGAGCTCGCAAATCAGTTTAAGGCAGAGTACAAGAAACAGCTCGGCAAGGACTTCCCGTCCGATCCCAAGGAGCAGCTCTTCGAAGCTATCAAGGCAGTTTTCCGTTCTTGGGACAACCCCAGAGCGAACATCTACCGTATGGACCACGACATTCCCTATTCCTGGGGTACAGCGGTTAACGTACAGATGATGGCATTCGGTAACATGGGCGACACCTCCGGCACTGGCGTTGCGTTCACCCGTAACCCCGCTACAGGCGAAAAGGGTCTCATGGGCGAATTCCTTGTAAACGCACAGGGCGAGGACGTTGTTGCAGGTGTCCGCACACCTATGCCCATCGACCAGATGAAGGAAGTGTTCCCCGAAGCATTTGCTAAGTTCAATGAGATTTGCAAGACTCTCGAAGATCACTATCACGATATGCAGGACATGGAGTTCACTATCGAAGATAAGAAGCTCTACATGCTCCAGACCCGTAACGGCAAGCGTACCGCTGCCGCAGCTATAAAGATTGCATGCGACCTCATCGACGAGGGACAGATCACAGAGGAAGAAGCTCTCATGCAGATCGACGCCAAGAGCCTCGACATGCTTCTTCACCCGACCTTTGATCCCAAGGCTCTCAAGGAAGCCGATAAGAACAATGTAGTCGGCAAGGGTATCGCGGCTTCTCCCGGAGCAGCTGCAGGTACTATCGTATTCACAGCCGAAGAGGCTGCTGAAAAGGGCAAGAAGGGCGAAAAGGTCGTTCTCGTCCGTCTCGAGACCTCTCCCGAGGATATCGAGGGTATGAAGTATGCACAGGGCATTCTTACAGTTCGCGGCGGTCAGACATCTCACGCAGCAGTTGTTGCACGCGGAATGGGTACCTGCTGTGTATCCGGTTGCGGCGACATCAAGATGGACGAGGAGAACAAGCAGTTCACTCTCGCCGGCAAGCTCTACAAAGAGGGCGACGGCATTTCTCTTGACGGCTCTACCGGTAAGATTTACGACTGCATCATCCCCACTGTTCCGGCTGACCCCTCAAGCGGTTACTTCGGAAGAATCATGGAGCTCGCCGACAAGTACAAGAAACTCGGCGTCCGCACCAATGCAGATACACCCGCCGACGCTAAGCAGGCAGCTGCTTTCGGCGCACAGGGTATAGGTCTTTGCCGTACAGAGCATATGTTCTTCGGCGACGGCAGAATCGACGCTTTCCGCGAAATGATTTGCTCTGAGACCAAGGAAGAGCGTGTTGCAGCTCTCGCTAAGATCGAGCCCATGCAGCAGGCTGACTTTGAGGGACTCTTCGAGGCTCTCGGCGGTTACCCCGTAACCATCCGTTTCCTCGACCCGCCGCTTCACGAGTTCGTTCCCACAGAGGAAGAGGACATCGAGAAGCTCGCTAAGGCTCAGAATAAGACAGTAGCTCAGATCAAGCAGCTCTGCTCCGACCTCCACGAGTTCAACCCCATGATGGGTCACCGCGGATGCCGTCTTACCGTAACCTACCCCGAAATCGCAGAGATGCAGACCAGCGCCGTTATTAAGGCCGCTCTTGCTGTCAAGGCTCGTCACGCTGACTGGAACATCGTTCCCGAAATCATGATTCCCCTTGCATGCGAAATCAAGGAGCTCAAGTTTGTTAAGGAAGTAGTCGTTAAGACTGCCGATAAGCTTATAGCAGACGCTAAGTCCGACCTCAAGTACGAAGTCGGTACAATGATCGAAATCCCCCGTGCGGCTCTTACCGCTGACAAGATCGCCACTGAGGCTGAGTTCTTCTGCTTCGGTACAAACGACCTTACTCAGATGTGCTTCGGCTTCAGCCGTGACGACGCAGGTAAGTTCCTTCCCTCTTACTACCAGAGCAAGATTTTCGAGTCCGATCCCTTCGCTCGTCTCGATACCACCGGTGTCGGACAGCTTATGGATATGGCTGTTCAGAACGGTAAGAAGACCCGTCCGTCTCTCCACTGCGGTATCTGCGGTGAGCACGGCGGCGATCCGTCCTCTATCGAGTTCTGCCACAAGATCGGCCTTGACTATGTATCCTGCTCGCCCTTCCGCGTGCCGATCGCTCGCCTCGCAGCAGCACAGGCTGCTATTAAGGAAAGCAAGTAATTCCGGCTTACTTTAACTTCGCAGAATTTACGCTCACCGAAAAGGATGCTAAGGAATATAAATATGCCAAATCCACAAAACAGCGCGTGCATAAATGGAAAAATATTAAAGTAAAACTATTTATCTAAAACTATTTATCTAAAACAAACTCCGCTTACTGATTAACCTCAGTAAGCGGAGTTTTTGTTGTTTTATTTGGCGATTAGGACAAATTAGATAATTAGGTATCATAGAGAGAATGTTGCGAAGTATCAAAATATTGCCGAAAGATACAATAAAGTCCTTCTTTGCACTTTCTCCGAGAATATCGGTGCCAAGCGGGTACTTCTGAATGAGTTCGGCAATTCGCTCCTCGTAACCCT
>JAQXGK010000082.1 GCA_029006345.1 Bacillota bacterium | reverse complement strand
ATTGCGTCTGAGGCGGCAAAGCAGTGCGGCCGCGGCAAATTGCCTCGGGTCGGTATGCCGCTCAGCTTTGATGAAATGAAGGGCGAAATGAAGTCTTGCGATGTTACTTTCGCCTGCTATGAAGCGGAAACTCAGCACTCCGTCAAACAGCTGTTGAAGCGCGATTTCGACAGTATTTCATTTTTTATCGGACCAGAGGGCGGATTGTCGCCGGAGGAATGCGAAAGTCTTGATTCATCCTGCATACCGCTTGTCACACTCGGCACGAGAATACTGCGGGCCGAGACTGCCGCAGCGACTGTTCTTTCAATGCTGGCGTATGAAAAAGAGTTGTGATTTACACGGCGCATGATTCTCCTGATTCTAAATTATTGACAT
Organism: Bacillota bacterium; assembly: GCA_029006345.1. GTDB lineage: Bacteria > Bacillota > Clostridia > Oscillospirales > SIG627 > SUG1173. The sequence goes on along the minus strand of JAQXGK010000082.1, from coordinate 6,351 downwards.
AATAAATAAAAGTAATTATCGCAATTTGTGAATTTTCTTCGCATAATGTTGATTCTTTACATATTGTGATGTATAATATTGTGCAAATGGTTTGCACGATATAACAGAAAGGAGCACCCAAATGTCAAACAGATTATTCCAAAGCGTTATTCGTCAGATGAAGGATGCGGTGACGAGAGTAATCGGAGTAGTAGACGACGGCGGCGTCGTTATTTCATGCAGTGAGCTTACAAAAATTGGCGAGACCTTCGCCGGCGTGCGTGATGAGATTCTGTATACCAATGAGAAATTTGTTCTCAGCGGATATACCTTCAGACCCGTCATGTCCCACACCAAGGCCGAGTATTTTGTGTTCGTTGAGGGCGATGATGTAGACGCAGACAGCCTTTCCACGATTCTCAGCGTTTCTCTCAGCCAAATCAAGTCTTTTTATGATGAAAAGAACGATAAATTCAGCTTTATAAAGAACATTATACTCGACAACATTCTACCGAGCGATATTTATGTCAAGTCCAAGGAGCTTCACCTCAACGGCGAGACAAATCGCATTGTATATCTCATTAAATTCAACGGCAAGTCCGATGTGGTTCCGATAGATGTTATTCAGAGCATCTTCCCGGACAGAAACAAGGACTATGTTATAAGCGTAGGGGAAAACGATGTCGTTCTTGTGTCCGAGCTTAAGGACGCCGCCGATACAAAGGAAATCGAAAAGACCGCCAAGAATATAGTGGATACCATTTCCAGCGAATTTTATGTAAAGGTAGTTGTCGGTATCGGTACTGTCGTTGATAACATAAAGGAGCTTGCCCGTTCTTATAAGGAAGCTCAGGTTGCTATCGAGGTTGGCAAGGTTTTCGATACCGAAAAGTCCGTAATCAATTATGAGAACCTCGGCATCGGCAGACTGATTTATCAGCTTCCGACGACGCTTTGCGAAATGTTCCTGCACGAGGTGTTTAAGAACGGTGCACTTGAGTCGCTCGACCGTGAAACGCTCATTACTATTCAGGCGTTCTTTGAAAATAACCTCAATGTATCCGAAACCAGCCGCAAGCTTTTTGTTCACAGAAATACTCTTGTCTACAGACTTGACAAGATCAAGAAGCTGACCGGTCTTGATTTGCGCGAATTCGACCACGCTATAACCTTCAAGGTCGCACTCATGGTCAAGAGATATCTGGTCAGCAAGCCTAATAAGTTCTGATTTTCAGAGCTTGTGTAAAAGGATTTATCCAAAATGATTGAATTTACAAATGTTACCAAGACCTATCCGAACGGCACCAAGGCTCTCAAGAATATAGACCTGAGGATAAACGACGGCGAGTTCGTATTTATCGTAGGCGCTTCCGGCGCAGGCAAGACGACGCTTTCCAAGCTTCTTTTGAGAGAGGAAAAGATAACCAGCGGCAAGCTTGTCATCGACGGCTTCAATCTCGGCAAAATGCCGCAGTATAAGGTCTCACGTCTCAGAAGAACGATGGGTATCGTCTTTCAGGACTTCCGGCTTCTTCCCAATATGACGGCTTTCGAGAATATTGCCTTTGCTATGCATGTAGTCGGCGAGCCGAACAAGGTTATCAAGACAAGAGTCGAAAAGTTCTTGCAGCTTGTAAACCTTGAGGATAAGGCGAATGCTTATCCGCATGAGATGTCGGGCGGCGAACAGCAGCGTATTGCTCTGGCACGCGCTATAATCAATAATCCGAAGATGATTATTGCCGACGAGCCGACCGGCAACATCGACCCGTACATGAGTATTGAAATGATGGATTTGCTCGTCAAGATTAACAAGCTTGGCAAGACGGTTATCGTTATTACGCATGAAAAGAGCATTGTCGATTATTATCAGAAGCGCGTTGTCACAATCAGCGATGGTCAGATAACAAGCGACAGAACAGGCGGTATGTTCGATGAAAATTAGAAGATATAATTTAGTTTACTTCCTCAAATTGGCGTTTAACGGTATTTTCCGCAACGGCGTCATGACTATCGCGTCTGTTATAGTTCTGGTTTCCTGCTTGCTTGTAACCGGAACGTCATGGCTGCTTATAAAGAATATAGACGTAAATCTTGACGAACTTGAGGGCTATAACAAGATTGTTGTTTTTGTAAACCAGGATGCGGATGATTATCTTGTCAGCGAGATAGGCGACAAGCTTAAGGCTCTCGACGGCGTTACGGATGTCGTTTATCAGTCTAAAGACGATGCTCTTCAGGAGCTGATAGACCAGTACGGAGCGGAAACAGAGATTTTTGAGATGTTCAGGAACGATAACCCGCTCAAGGACGAATACTCCGTTTCCTATAACGATTCGTCCAAGGTCGACACTCTCGTTTATCAGATAGAGCAGATAGACGGCATTGCCAAGGTCAATAACCGCCGCGATGTCGCGCTGAAGATCGATCGTCTCAAGAGCATTGTTCAGCTTGTATTTACCTGGCTGCTTGTGCTGCTGTTCATGGTATCGCTTTTCGTCATCATGAACACCGTAAAACTCAATATATTTGCGCGCCGCGAGGAAATAGCCATAATGAAATACGTCGGCGCGACGAGAATATATGTCGGTTTGCCTTACATATTAGAGGGTATAATAATCGGCTTGTTTGCAAGCACGGGTTCGTTTTTTATACAGTGGTATCTGTATCAGCACTATGCGGTCGAGCTTCTCGGCAGCTATAATGTATTGACGGTCCTGCCCTTTGAGTCTGTAAGGCTTACGCTCATTATAATATTTGCGGTTATCGGCATCGGAACCGGTATATTTGCGAGCGCCATATCGCTCAGAAAGTATAATAAAGCGTAAAAAACATATTCTTCAGAAAGGATGAGTGAATATGCCGAAGAAACATACAATATTCAAAAAGAGAAAAATAGTCAGCTTTTTGTGCGCCGTAGCAATGCTTGCGGCTTCATTCAATTGCTTCCCGTCTTCGGATGAATACGTTGTTTCTGCCGCCACAACCTCCGCTCAGGATAAGCAGACGCTGAAAAAGTATGAGAGTAATCTTTCGAGTCTCGGCGATAAGCTGAAAGACATCCAGTCTCAGATAGCCGCTGCCAAGGCTAAGCTTGCGTCGGCACAGGAAACAAAGGCGTTGCTTGATAAAGAGGTTGAAAATCTGGTTCAGCAGATCGAAACACTTGATGAAGTAATAAACGGTTACAATACGCAGATTGAAACGCTTGACAATGAAATCATCGAGCTGCAGAATAAAATCGATCAGAATACCGAACTTTTCCGTCAGTGTCTTATATTCTCTCAGGAAAACGGCGATACCGAGTACATTGATTTTTTGCTTCAGAGCGACAGCATTTCGGATTTTCTGTCGAGAACCGAAATTACAAACGACATTTTCGAGTATCAGAATAAGCTGATAAACAGTCTTTCGGAGGACGAGGGGCTGCTGGAGTCCAAAAAGGAGACTGTATCTGCCGCAAAGACGCTTTGCGAGGGCTATAACGCAGAGTATAAACAACGCAAGGACGAACTTCAGGTCAAGCTTGACGAATCTGTAGCGTATATACAGCAGATTTCCGAAGCTCAAAAAGAAAACCAGCAGTATGAAGCGGATATTCTTGCCGCCAGAGCCAAGCTCGAGAGTCAGATCGAGAGCATGATCGCTCAGATAGAAAAGAAGGAAGCAGAGGAGAAGGCCGCTGCTGAAAAGGACGGCTCTTTCTACAATCCCGGCTTTATTTCCGATGCGGGACTTCAGTGGCCTCTCGGCGGAAGATATACGCTTACACAGCGTTACGGCAGCTATGAAATGGGGTCTTTCCACACCGGCATTGATATTGCAACCAACCGTACTCCCGTTCCCGTTTATGCGGCTGCTGCGGGAAAAGTCGTTACTGCAACTTCGCATTACAGCTACGGTAACTACGTAATGATAAACCACGGCAACGGAATCGTCACACTTTACGCACATCTTTCAACTATCGGCGTAAGCGTCGGTGATGTTGTGAAACAGGGTCAGAAAATCGGCATGACCGGCACGACCGGGAACTCTACCGGGATTCACCTGCACTTTATGGTATATGTAAACGGCAAACATACCAATCCTTTGAATTACGTTAAGCAACCCTAATAATTGAAATCATGAGCAGGGCGGCATATATATGCCGTCCTGCCCGTAAATTTATACTAATACAATATATCTGTGAGGAGTAATTAAAATGGAGAAGAAGCAAACCTATGTCAGCGAAGAGGGCCTCAAAAAGCTCAAGGATGAATATGACTATCTTAAAGTGACAAGACGTCAGGAGGTTGCTGCCGCGCTCAAACAGGCTAAGGCATTCGGCGACCTCAGCGAAAACAGCGAATACGACGAAGCGAAGAACGAGCAGGCAGAGGTCGAGGGCAGAATAGCCGAGCTGGAGGAATTGCTTGCAAATGTCAAACTTATCGACGGCACCGAGAAGAGCGCTACGGTTTCTGTCGGCTCTGTTGTTAAGGTCAAGGATAATTCCCTTAAGCAGGAATTTACCTATACCATAGTTGGTGCCACCGAATCTGATCCGTTTAATGATAAAATCAGCGACGAATCGCCTATCGGCGCGGCATTACTCGGCAAAAAGCCGGGCCAGACTGTTTCCGCCGAGACCCCCGCGGGCATTGTTAAACTGAAAATTCTCGAAATATTATAATAGCTTGTCAATGAAAGGACAAACAAATGTCAGATATTGAAAACACACAGACAGAAAATGCGGAAGTAAATTTAGGCGACCTTGTTCAGATACGAAAGGATAAGCTTTCGGAGCTGAGAGCCGACGGAAACGATCCTTATGTGATAACAAAGTTTGAAGTTGATGCAAAGGCGGCCGATATAAAGAATAATTTTGAAGGCTTTGAGAATAAGGACGTTTGCATTGCAGGCAGACTTATGTCCAGACGCGACATGGGCAAGGCAAACTTTATTGATGTGATGGACGCGTCCGGTAGAATTCAGTGTTATATAAAGATTGATGAAATCGGCGAGGATAATTTCTCAGCCTATAAAAAGTGGGATATCGGCGACATTATCGGAGTAAACGGCTTTGTCTTCAAGACCAGAAGGGGAGAGATTTCCGTCCATGTCAAGAGCCTTGAACTTTTGTCAAAGTCTCTTCGTCCGCTTCCGGAGAAGTGGCACGGTCTTCAGGATACCGATCTGCGCTACCGTCAGAGATACCTCGATTTAATTACCAACCCCGACGTCAGGGATACTATGGTTAAGCGTTCCAGGATTATTTCTGAGATAAGGAGATATCTTGAAAGCGAAGCCTTCGTTGAGGTAGAGACGCCGGTTTTGCATACAATAGCGGGCGGCGCGGCGGCAAGACCGTTTGTTACGCACCATAATTCACTTGATATTGATATGTATCTGCGTATTGCTCTGGAGCTTCATCTCAAGCGTCTTATAGTCGGCGGCTTCGACCGCGTATATGAGATTGGCAGAGTATTCCGAAATGAGGGTATGGATACCCGTCACAACCCTGAGTTTACTCTGCTTGAGGCATATCAGGCTTTCACGGATTTTCACGGAATGATGGATCTTTGTGAAAACCTTATACGACATGTTGCTACTGCTGTTCTCGGCACGACAAAAATCACTTACGGCGATACCGAGATGGATCTCGGTCAGCCTTTTGAGCGCTTATCAATGAAGGATGCTGTCAAAAAGTACGCAAATGTTGATTTTGATGAGATAACCACGCTTGATCAGGCTCGTGCTTTGGCAAAGCAGCACCATATTGAATATGAGCAGCGCCACGAAATCGGCGATATTCTTAATCTGTTCTTTGAGGAGTATGTTGAGGACAAGCTCATGCAGCCTACCTTTATTACTCATCATCCGGTGGAGATTTCGCCTCTTGCTAAGAAAGACCCGGCGGATCCCCGATATACCCAGCGCTTCGAGCTGTTTATTGTAGGCCGTGAACACGCAAATGCGTTCTCCGAGCTTAATGACCCGATCGACCAGCGCGCCCGTTTTGAAGCACAGGCGGCACTTAAAGCTCAGGGCGACGATGAGGCTTGCGATGTGGACGAAGATTTCCTCAACGCTCTTGAATACGGCATGCCCCCCACCGGCGGTATCGGAATCGGCGTTGACCGTCTAGTAATGCTTCTCACCAATTCAGCCTCTATCCGTGATGTCATATTGTTCCCGACGATGAAGCCCATCTCAGACTAAAAACCCACAAAAATCAGGCTTTGACAGCGTTTGCGGCGTTTTGTTAATCCAAAAAAATGTCGTAAAACGGGGGTTACGACAGATTTACGACAAATGACTTTTTGAGCATCGCTCGTCTTTTACGACAAATGCGTGTCGTAAATCACGAGAATCGTAAGTTGTTAATCCAGT
>JAQXGK010000081.1 GCA_029006345.1 Bacillota bacterium | reverse complement strand
TCTAAATTTTGGTATCTAATCAGTCTCTCAACTGCTTAAACCTTGTTTAGCTAGCTCTTAGCTCTTTTACTTTGTTTCTGGTTTGTTTTTCTCTTAGGATATTGACAAATAGCTCCTTGAGTATGTTTCTTCAGTCTTTTTCGCCTGAAGCTTTTTACTCCGGTTCTCTTTGTACTTCGTTGTTCAATTTTCAAGGTCCGCTTGCTTCGGCTCCTCTCGGCGCCGACTTGCTTATCTTACCACACCTTTTACCTCTTTGTCAATACTTTTTTTATCTTTTTTCTTCCCTTTTTTTCTTCTTACTCGCCTTTTTCTTCTCTCTTCTCCTTAGGTGGGTTTTTATTCTATCATATTCCTTTCCTCTCAGTCAATACCTTTTCTTACTTTATTCTACAAAATTCGATAAATAACCGACGGCATTTCTGCCGCCGGTCGGAAACCGCGAATCGCGAATGAGAAATATTACTTAAAACTTGATTTTTTCGGCAAGATAGTTCTCGACCTCATCAAGAGGAATCCTTACCTGCTCCATGGAATCACGGTCTCGGACGGTAACGCACTTATCGTTTTCGGTATCAAAATCATATGTAATGCAGAAAGGCGTACCTATCTCATCCTCGCGGCGATAGCGCTTGCCGATGGAGCCCGCGTCGTCGAAATCAATCATGAAGCGCTCGGAGAGCTTATCGTGAAGTTGGCGCGCCTGCTCGCTAAGCTTCTTTGAAAGCGGAAGAACCGCCGCCTTGAAGGGCGCGAGTGCAGGATGCAATCTGAGTACGGTGCGGGTATCATTCTCTCCGACGGTCTCCTCATCGTATGCATCGCAGAGGAATGCAAGGAACGAACGCTCAACACCGAGAGACGGTTCTATTACATACGGAATGTAATGCTCGTTTGTCTCGGGATCGAAGTATGTCATATCCTTGCCGGAGGTATTCTGGTGCTGAGTGAGATCGTAGTCGGTACGGTCGGCAACTCCCCAAAGCTCTCCCCAGCCGAACGGGAACAAAAATTCGAAGTCTGTAGTTGCCTTAGAATAGAAGCAAAGCTCCTCCGGGTCATGGTCGCGAAGGCGAAGATTCTCCTGCTTCATGCCGAGGCTCAAGAGCCAGTCGCGGCAGAACCCGCGCCAGTACTGAAACCATTCGAGGTCAGTGCCGGGTTTACAGAAGAATTCAAGCTCCATCTGCTCAAATTCACGGACGCGGAAAATGAAGTTTCCGGGGGTTATTTCATTTCTGAAGGACTTACCTATCTGACCGATACCGAACGGAAGCTTGCGGCGGGTCGTGCGCTGCACATTCGGGAAATTTACGAAAATACCCTGCGCCGTCTCGGGACGCAGATATACGGTATTTTTAGCGTCCTCGGTAACGCCCTGAAAGGTCTTGAACATGAGGTTGAACTGACGGATATCGGTGAAATTATGCTTTCCGCAGCTCGGACAGGGAATGTTATTATTCTCAATAAAATCCTTCATCTCCTGCTGTGAGAAAGCATCAATGGGCTTTTCAAGCGTAATATTATTCTCCTGAGTCCAATCCTCGATAAGCTTATCGGCACGGAAGCGCTCCTTGCACTCGCGGCAGTCCATCAGCGGGTCGGAGAAGCCGCCGAGGTGACCGGAAGCCACCCATGTCTGAGGGTTCATAAGTATAGCCGCGTCGAGACCTACGTTATAGCGGTTGCCCTGTACGAACTTGCTCCACCATGCTTTCTTTATATTATTCTTGAGCTCAACGCCGAGGGGACCGTAATCCCAGGTGTTTGCAAGACCGCCGTAAATCTCACTTCCTGCATAAACAAAGCCGCGGTTTTTGCAAAGTGCGACAATCTTTTCCATTGTCTTTTCGGTATTCTGCATCTTAATATCCTCTCCGGACGCATAAAACATCCCTATATATTTACTGACATATTCTAATACTTTTTATCCCAATAGTCAAGGACAAACCGAAACGGCGAAGGGCTACCGTCATCTCATGTCTCCGGCTTGTCTGAAGCGGAGGACGGGACTTTATCCGGGCGATCCGATTTATGAGAGCGCCGCGCAATATCCTGCCCGAAAAGTGCCGCGGAAGAATCGGAGGATGAATGATGATGATGCCGTCGAGAAAAACGGCTTCGGCGCGCCTTTTCCCGTTTCTTCCTATAGCTTATCACAATTGCGACAATGGCTGCAACGGATATCAAAACGATAAGCAGCGCAAAAACTTTCGAGGATCTGGCGGATATATCGTCAGACTTTGTATCGTCGGGCTTACTTATCTCCTTTTCAAGATCTATCGAATGTGCGATACTGTCATATGCCGAAACTGTGGATTGCGGCATTGCAACTATCGGATTTTCGTCCGGCTTGCCGACAGTAAAATATGAGCTGCTCGAAAATCTCGGTGTACCCCAGCTTTCCTCTGTCGCGACGGCACGGTTTTCAAAATCAACATTATAAAAATAAACCTGCTTTCCGACAAGGGCTCCCTCCTCGCCGTCGCCGTTCATTACTTTAGACGGGTCGAATCCGAAAGCAACGGTTTTGAAGCTGAGCATTTCAAAATTGTATGTTTCGGGATACTCATAAACATCGTTCATATAATACGCAGCAAAAACGAATCGATAAGCGCCGCCATCAGTATTTAGCCATTTTTCGCACCAATCCGATTTATCCTCGTACTGCGCCGTATGTACTATCGTATATGTATCTTTTCTTTTCTCGATAACACATGCGTACGCCTTCCTTATCCGTCGCAGAATCTCGTCTGCGTACCTGTCGTCAGGCATGATAAAAAAGCTTTCGCCGTACAGCTTTCCGCCGATGGAATCCGGGCCTGTGTAACCGGAAAAATGGCTTATGTATATACGATCGGAAGACGCAGAATCTCCGTCAGCGCAAACCGCAGAGGACGAAAACAGCGTGAGTGTCATAAAAAAAACTGCAACAAGCAATACAATGGTTCGCTTAAACATACTTCACCCTAAAAAATCATACATTCTTTTTGTTTTGAGCGCCGCGAATAAAAAGCAGAATAACAAGTGCGACTGCGGCTCCAATCAATATGCCGACCGCAAGCATCACGGATTTGTCGGAAAACGGAGACATATTGCTATCGTTCACCGTCACTCGCCCGGTGGTCTGCTGAGAAACCGAAGCAGTAGTCACGGCCTGCGGATAATCCTTAGCGCCGAATGTGACATACGACCGCGAAGTGAAGTCCTGTGTTCCCCACATTCCGTCGGTCATGACAGCCCTGTTTTTGAAATCAACATTGTAGAAAAACACCTGCATTCCGCAGGCTGCGCCCTCTTCTCCGGTACCTCCCCAGCTTGTGTCCGGATCAAGCTTATAATAAGCCGTGCGCCAATTCTGCATCTCGAACTTATATATTTCGGGGTAATTTGTTTCGTCATTTAATATGTGGCAGGCCAGAATAAAGCGGTTATTGTACAGCCTTCCGTCCTCATCTGTCAGCCAAATTTCCTTCCAGTCGCTCTTGCTCGACCACTGCGCGGTGTGTATCACACGGTACTCGCCGCCGTTTTCCTCTATTACGCAGGCAAAAGCCCAAGTAATCAGCTCCAGAGCTTCATCTATGTTTTCATCGTCCGGCATTATAAAGAAGCACTGTCCGTAAATATTACCGTCCGGCGTGCCCTCGCCGCGATAAACGGAAAAAGAACTGAGATACATTTTAGAGTAAACATCGACTGTATACGGTATTTCCTGCGACTTATCGATAAGCACGCCCTCGCCGTTATACGGCGCTGTTTCCGCATTGTCATCCGGTTTGCCGACCGTTACGTATGACATACTTGCAAAATCATCGTCACCCTCGATGCCGCTTGTTACCACACTGCCGTTTTTCAGATTTATATTATAAAGGTAAACAGGCTGTCCCACCAAACAGTCATCGAGCTCATGCGAACTATAACTGAAATACTCGTTTAGCGGAGCAAAGTTCTGCGAATCAAATGCATTTGATTCCGAAAACGAGGAAATCATTAGTGCGAAGCCGTCTGCGGGAATATCCCATTCGGTCTTCATGCCGGCGTAGCCGAGGCTTCCAATGACCTCGTAACAGCCGCGCGTACTATTCCAGCTTGCGAGAACAGCGCGCGAATATGTGTTATTTACAAGCAGGTTCTCCTGCCCGTTAAATACGAAATAGCAGCCTGTATTTGCATTTGACGCGTCACCCATTTCTATTCTGCTGACATTTAACCGAAACGGTTGTATTGCATTGTCCGGCTGTGCAGACACGGAGGTCGCTGTCAAAAGCAAACCTAAGCACAGCAAAAGCGCGGTAATTGTTTTCATATGCGGCATTTATATATCCCCATTGTTATGCTTTGATTCAAGTACATACTATCATTGATTGGTATTCTTGTCAACAAAACGCGGGCCGCGGCAGGTGCTCCGCCGCGGCCAACAATAACGGTTATCAGTTTTCTTTCTTTTTCTTCTTACTTACAACTATTATCACAACTGCAATGCCCGCAATAACCGCAACGGCGGCAATTATGATTATTATCACCGTCGCTGTAGACAAACCGCCCTCGGTGCTGCTTGCGGAGGTTGTTGCAGCTGACGTGGGTGTCTTTGAGCCTGTGGAAGATGTACTTGTCGGCTCTGTTCCCTCCGAAGTGGAGGTCGTTGTGACCACGGACACCTCACTCTCGGATTCAACGGGGAAATCGGTGAAGAGGACATACGACTCGGAAACAAAAGACTCTGTACCCCAGTCGCCGGCTGTAGCAATCTTGTGGTTCTCGAAGTCCACTCCATGGAAGGAAGCATACATACCCGTGAATGCGCCCTCAGTGTCGGAATTCGGGTTATATGCGGGATCCATACCGTTATATGCAGCTCTCCAGTTG
>JAQXGK010000080.1 GCA_029006345.1 Bacillota bacterium | reverse complement strand
TCTAAATTTTGGTATCTAATCAGTCTCTCAACTGCTTAAACCTTGTTTAGCTAGCTCTTAGCTCTTTTACTTTGTTTCTGGTTTGTTTTTCTCTTAGGATATTGACAAATAGCTCCTTGAGTATGTTTCTTCAGTCTTTTTTGACTGAAGCTTTTTACTCCGGTTCTCTTTGTACTTCGTTGTTCAATTTTCAAGGTCCGCTTGCTTCGGCTCCTCTCGGCGCCGACTTGCTTATCTTACCACACCTTTTACCTCTTTGTCAATACTTTTTTATCTTTTTTCTTCCCTTTTTTTCTTCTTCCTCGGCTTTTTCTTCTTCCTCTTTCTTCGGTGGGTTTTTATTCTATCATATTCCTTTCCTCTCAGTCAATACCTTTTTCCTTTTCTTTTGAATATTTTTTTCACGGCGCGCCAAAATAAACAAAAAAACAAAGGAAACAATATGACTACAGTATTCTTCCGTCTTCTGATAATATACTTTTTTACACTAATGTCGGTTAAATTTACAGGCAAACGGCAGGTGGGAGAAATGCAGATGTCGGAGCTTATCACTGCGCTGTTTCTCTCCGAACTCGCCGTCTATCCGATAAATGACATCGACATACCGCTTTCGCACGGAGTTATACCTGTGCTTGCGCTTATTTCCATAGAAGTACTGATCTCACTCGGAACCGTAAAGGTGCCTTTTCTGCGGGCCATATTTGATTCAAAGCCCGGATATTTAATAAAAAAGGGCAAGCTTGACATAGCCGAGCTAAAGAAAAACCGAATAACGATAGACGAGCTGATAAGTGAGCTGAGACTTGCCGGATATCCGGATATGAGCGAAGTGTACTATGCTATACTTGAACCCAGCGGCAAGCTGAGCGTCATTCCCAACAGTCAAAGCCGACCGATAACGCCTCAGGACCACTCTATGTCCCCGCCGGAAAAAGGAATAGTACACACGGTGATTTCCGACGGCAAGATAAACGAAAAGGTACTTCTCGGCATCGGGCGTGACAGCCGCTGGCTTGATAAAAAACTAAAAGAAAACAAGATTGCAAAAGCCGGGGATGTATTTCTATTTACCGTAAACGACAATTACGACTGCTTTGCGGTTATGAAGAAAAAGTAATTACTAAAGGCATTTATTTAGACAGAATACAGGAGTGAAAAAATGAAAGCATTTATAGCGGCGGCGTCAATACTCGCGGTCACGGTCGTTATGATGATACTCAACACGGTCTTTATAAACAATCTTTCCGCCGACCTCTGCGACATACTCGACAGAATACCGGAAGACGCAGGCGAAGCGGAAAGCAACAAGGACGAGGTGATGAACAATGCCGACGAGGTATCCGAGCTATGGCACGGCAAACGCACTCTGCTCGGGATAACCGTAGCGTCAGACGAGATACTCGAAATAGACCGTCAGATGACTGAAATGAAAACATTTCTCCAAAACGATGAATTCGAAGAAGCAATCACATCCAAGGAGAGACTAGCCGAGCAGATAGATTTGCTCAAGCGCCGCGAAGAAATTTCACTCGACAATATTCTCTGATTCCCCGAGCAAGGCACTTTCCAGCTTGTCGGCGCCGACAACCGAAACAAAGGGATATTGTCGCGTCAGCATCATGAGCATTTCAAGAGACACGCGGGATTTCTCACTGTGAACCAACACCATATCGCCGAAAAGGCAACGCACGCCTCTCTGATTCATCAAGCGGCAATACATCGCTGCAAGCTCGGATATCTCTTCAAATCCGCAGTGCGCCGTATCGACTATTACCGGAAGACCTGCGTGCTTGCCCCTGTACTTAATAATTTCCGCAATATCGTTTATGAGATATGCCAGTCCAACCACCGCAAAAAAGCTTATAAGAATCTCAGCAAGAATCATTAAGCTATCCTTCAAAAGAATCACCTCCTTTATTCAAAGTTTATGAAATAAAGAGAAATCGGTGCCGATTCTATTGAAATCTGTCATTTGTGCTGATATAATCTTTATAAAAAACAACATAAAGGACGGACAAAGTAATGTTAAAGCCGATAAACGGAACATGGTTTGAATTTTGGCATCACAACCGGCCGGAGGGAAAATACTGGAATCCCATTTGCCGGAAATTTACTGACGAGCAGTGGCGCGAAAAGGTGCGCGAGATAAAAAGCCTCAATATGAGCTATATAGTTCTCATGTGTACATCGCTTGTTTATGAGGATCATGCCGAAAGCTACTTTAACAGCGGAATATATGATTTCCCAAAGGATATGACCTGCAAAAATCCTATCGAAGTCCTCCTCGACGAGTGTGACAAGCAGGATATTAAGGTATTTATGAGCGTAGGCTTCTACGGCAACTGGGAAAAAACCATCGACAATATCACCAGTCCCGAGGTAAAGGAGCGCGCCTTTAAGGCGATAGACATAATCTGGAAAGAATTCGGGCACCATAAGAGCCTGTACGGATGGTACTATCCGGACGAAACCGAGGTTAACGGCCACTTTGACGAGAGATTTATAAAATATGTAAACGAATACTCGGCATACGCCAAGCAATATGACGCCACAAAGAAAATTCTCGTTGCGCCGTACGGCACCAACAAAGTGGTTTGCGACGACCTTTATGTTGAACAGCTCAAAAGGATAGATGCGGACTTTATAGCATATCAGGATGAAATAGGCGTAGAGAAATCATTCCCGGATGAAACAGCGGCTTACTACAAGGCGCTCAAACAAGCTCACGACAGGGCGGGAAAAGCAAAACTCTGGGCCGATATGGAAGTGTTCAAATTTGAGGGAACTGTTTACGACAGTGCGCTGCTTCCCGCTAAGATGGCCCGCATAAAAAAGCAGCTGGAAAGCATTTCTCCGTATGTTGACGAAGTGCTTATATATCAGTACATAGGATTGATGAACAAGCCCGGCACGACGGCTTACTGCGGATTCCCGGAATCCATTAAGCTGTACGAAGACTATAAAAAGTTCCTCGAAGAAAACAAGTAATACACATTACCGCAAAACCGCCGGCTCTTGCACTGAACCGGGAAAAACGGCATAAAAAACCACCTATGGTTGAACTGCACCGATTTGTTCTGTACGTACAAATCGGTGCAGTTTATTTAACGGGTGGTTTTTTATTATGGATTTTATCAGTTTACGATGTTCTCAATATAACGCTTCAAAACTGTAGCAACCTGGCCCTTGAAGCATTTCCGAGCGGCATGAGCTTGCCTTCGTTTGAGCCGTTAATAAGGCCCTCTCCTACCGCCCGCTGCATCGCTTCCTTTGCAAAACCGCTGACCGAACCGGCGTCCGAAAATCCGCTCAGACCGCCGCGTCTGCTCGTGTCTATACCCTTGTTTTGGGCATATCTGAACAGGATGGTTGCCAATTGCTCGCGCGTAATTTTGCCGGTCGGATCGAATCTGCCGTTACCGACGCCGTTGACTACACCGTTTGACGCCGCCCACGAGACTGCGTCAATGTACCAGCTTCCGTCCTTTGCATTTACATCCGTAAAGATGTTTTGATATCCTCCGGGCTGTCCTTCATAGCGCCAGAGCACCGTCACAAGCATCGCACGGGTCATGGCGGTATCCGGCTCAAAGGTGTTACCGCTCGTACCACCGAACTGCCCTTGCTGAACGGCAAAGTCGACATACTGATGATGCCATGCTTGTGTATTGACATCAATAAACCTTCTGCTCGGGCAATCCGCGCCGCCGTCACACTCCCCTTCTTTGAGACCGCATCGCGTGCAAACGCCGTTTACAAAGTCATGCCCAAGTGCATCGACATAGCTATCACGATAACTGTATCCGCAGGCACAGGAATACTCAATGCAGCCTTTTGCCGTGCAGGAAGGATAAATCTCGCACATACTGTAGGAGTAGTCGTGGACACGCCCGGAGCTGCTCGGTTCGTACAATGTAGTATCGCAACGGGCGCAATAGTGACATTTCATGCCGAAATACTGTAATTCACTTTGCGCGCCAATAGTGTAGCTGCTCCATGAGTGTCCCAGAGCAACTGATCGAAACGGGGCAGAAAGGATTTCTCCGCAGGAAACGCAAAGAGTGCCTCCGGTATATCCGGGACGAGTGCAGGTTGCATCTATGGCTGAATTTGCAACCGCATTATGTCTGCCGGCGGACGTCTTTGCACCGACCTCAGCATAACCGCAAACGGCGCAGATCTTGCGTGTAAAACCGCCGGACTGACAGGAAGCGTTCATAGTCTCAACAACATATTTGTATGCGGAACAGCTTATACCGTTTTTGAAGGTAAAAGTGTTTTCATTGGCATAGGTCGCCGCCGCAGTACCTGTCGAGCCGTAAATCACAAACCCCGGGATGGTATCACTGCCGAGGTAGGGGTCTTCCGGATCCAACTGGTAATATCCGAGGCACTTCGTCCCGAGATAGGTAACACTTGCAGGGATAAATACCCCCTCGCCTGCACCGCATGAGAAGAACGCACCCTCTTCCAGCACCCGCAAACCGTTGGCCTTGAGAACCGACGAGGAGAAAGCGTTGTCACCGACGACGCGCACCGAGTCGGGCAGAACGATGGATTCACAGGCGTGTGCATTAAAGGCCGCATCATCTATGTACCGTACACCGCCCAAGTCGACGGATCTCAGATTAACGCAATTAGCAAAAGCATTCTGTTAATGCTTTGAACTCCGAATGGAAAACATTATCAGCGGATATAACGACATACGATGCTTATGTTAAAAATGCTGAAAAAGTAGAACAATTCTATGAAAAAA
>JAQXGK010000079.1 GCA_029006345.1 Bacillota bacterium | reverse complement strand
GCATTCGGATATTCCGATAATTCTTCAGCTTGGTAAAGGTTGCCCTCATCTATGGGAAAACGGCTGAGGTCAAGAGGGTGTTCCCAAATCCAATCCAGTAATTCTATTACCGCCTCATAGCTGTCATTCCACGAACCGGAGACTTGATACCATCCGTTCTCGTTCTGAAAGGTGATGGTTTTTTCGCGGTTTTCTCCGCCCTCAGTCACGATTTGCACTCCGTCCCTTTCCGTAACGGTTATGTGGGGCTCGGTTATATTGCCGTTTTCATCCACCTCCACGGCAATGCAGTCCTTGATTTGCTTTACCTCCCGGTATCCGGCGGTGATTTTCAGATCACTGTACTCTGCCGTATCGCCTCTTCGGTGCCAGGAGAGGTTTACGCTGAAAATACTGCCGTCACGGTTGTAATATACCTTACAGTCAAACAGCGGACTGCTGTCGAGCTTCGGAATGACTTTTTCTGCTTCAAGCTGTTGTCTCCGGTCGGAAAAGTCTCTTTCCGCATCGTACGGAATTGCGGAGATGTCTAATGAATTGCCGGAGCTTGCTTCATCGGGGTCCGAATCACAGTACGCAAAATATTCTGCGGCGGTCAAATCTTCAGACCAGTGCAACACCGAGTGCGACTGTTCGGGGAAGCCCTTGAATAATGCAAAAGCGCCTGCCGCGAGACACAGGCAAGCGACCGCCGCTCCCCATTTTACCCATACGTTTTTTCTCTTTTTTATCTCACCGTCCGCCTCCTCTATATAGACGGGATCGATAAGCTCCATTTTATCTAATAATTCATTTCCTCTCACAGAGTGTGACCCTCCTTTTCAAGCTTCTCCCGAAGCTGATTTCGGCATCGGTAAAGCATGGTTTTTACCTTGTTCTCCGACAGTGCAAAGCGTTTGGAGATGTCTGCTACGGAATCCAGATACCAATAACGCCGAACAAATACATTTCTTTTTTCCCGGCTCAGAGTCCCGAGAAATGAGTTTATGGCTTCACTCAGCGCCATGTCGTCTATGTGGCGAGCTATATCGTCCGGCGAAGGAATACACTGTTCCATTTCTGCGCTCAACTCACAAATATAAGCGCTGCGCTTGAGACGGTCTCGGTTCCGGCAGCAGTTCAAAGCTGTGTGTCGGGTGATCCGGGCAAGAAAAGCATACAAATAGCTTCTCGGCTCATGCGGAGGAATACTGTTCCACGCCTGCATATAGGTGTCATTTTCACATTCTTCGGCTGTCTGTCGGTCATTGACTATTCCGTAAGCCAGAGAGCGCAGGCGGCCGCCGTATTTTTCGCTTGTTCTGTTGACTGCCGCTTCGTCGCGCAGTAAATATAATTCCACTATACTGTTGTCGTCCAAGGCTTTGTTCTCCTTTCCTGCGGTATTGAAAGGCCTTCACTCTGTTAAGCACCGTTTATTGCGGGGAGGTCACACTGTTTTATAAAAAATTAAAATTTTTCTGAAAAAACTGTTGCTGTCGCAACGGAAAAATTACGGGTATTCGGCTTTTGCACCGAATACCCGTTGTTTTGTCGGACGGTTTTTTGTGACAGATGCCCGGTATTGGCAGGTCGGAATCAGTCGCTGTTTTCCGAAACTTGCCCGTCGCCCGGCTCGCCGACTTTCTGCTCGTCTATGTCAAGGTACGCGCTTGAATCCACCGGCATGTTTTTGTCCTTGAGGTGATTGTTTACTATCGCAGATAATATGTACCAGAGCGCCGCGAAAAGAGGCACTCCGATTATCATTCCGACAAATCCGAACCACCCTCCGAACAGAAGAAGCGCAAACGTGACCCAGAATTCCGAAATTCCGGTGGTGGAGCCGAGAATCTTCGGTCCTATAATATTGCCGTCGATTTGCTGTAATACTATTATAAAGAGGACAAAGTACAGTCCCTTGATCGGAGAACTCAGGAAAATAAGAAGCGCACTGGGAATAGCTCCGATAAAAGGCCCGAAGAACGGAATTATATTTGTTACACCTACTATAACGCTGACCAACAGCGTATAAGGCGTTTTCATTATCGTCAGGCTGATAAAGGTTATTATTCCGACAATTATTGAGTCTATGATTTTGCCGCTCAAAAATCCGCCGAAAATTCGGTCGGTATGGCGCGCGGTGTCGAGAATTTTTCCGACTGTCTTGGGCTTGAACAGCGCGTACAGCAGCTTCTTTGTCTGGCCGACGAATTTTTCCTTGTCGCACAGCGCGTAAACCGCAACTACTATTCCGATTATAAAGTTGAGTATGCTGGCTACCGTGCTTGAAACACCGGCAGTGATGTATTTGGCGGCGGAGGGGAGCAACTCCTTCTCCAGCCAAAGGGTGACATCTGATATATAGGTCGCGAATTTTTCGTTGGTCTTATCGTTGAACCATGCATTCAGCTGGTCTATCTTGGGAGGCAGTACGTCAATGAGCGTGGTAATGCTTGTTACCAGCCCGGGAATAATCATAACAATAAGAATGATTATCGCGGCAATGAAAATCACTATGGAAAGCGATATGCTTATGCCCTTGGAAATTCTCAGACCCTTTTTCTCGGTTTTGCATTTTGCGGTAAACAGCTTGTCAAACAGCTTTTGGAAGCGCTTGACGAGAGGATTGAGCAGGTATGCGATTGCCAATCCGTAGATTATCGCGCTGATGTAGCTGAAGAATGAGGAGACTATGTTGGATACCGTTTCGAATCTGTAGAAAAAGAAGAACACCAGAATACTGCACAGTATAACGCCGAAAGCGATAAGCCCCCGTGTAAAGGCGGCGTTAAGTGTCAGCATCTTGGGTGTGCGCCCGGATTTTTTGTCGTTTTGCATACGCGTTGCCTTTCATTTTTGTTCTGAATACATTATACAGTCTGCCGCCGTGAAAAGCAAGAAAAAATCTCGGCGTATTCCGACGGTTGATATTCTGCCGACCAAGCGGCCGTTCTGAGGTAAGCCGACGGCGGAAAATGAAAAATAAAAACCGCAGCGGAGATAAATCCGCTGCGATTGTGAACCGTTATTTATTTCTGTGTAAGCTTTGCGATTTCCTCTGCAAAGTCTTCTTCCTTCTTCTCGATGCCTTCACCCTTTTCGTATCTTACGAAACCGGCAACTTCGACGGGCTCGCCGACCTCAGCGGACACATTCTTGAGATAGCCGCCGACTGTAAGGCTTTCGTCCTTGACATATTCCTGCAGGAGCAGGCAGTTCTGAGAGAAGAACTTGTTGAGCTTGCCTGTAGCCATCTTGTCGATAATGTTTTCGGGCTTCTTTGCGTTTGCTTCATCGTTCTTGATAGCGGTAACGATGATTTCCTTCTCGGAAGCGATAACATCGGCGGGAACGCTGTCGCGGTCGAGGTAGGAGGGGTTCATAGCAGCTATCTGAAGCGCAACATTCTTTGCCGCTGCCTTGACTGCGTCGGAACCGACATTTCCGGCGAGCTTTACGATAACGCCGATTGTTCCGCCGCCGTGGATGTATGTGCTGCCGACATTCTCAACGACTGTGAAGCGGCGGATGTTGATGTTTTCACCGATAGTGAAAATCTTGTCCTTAACTGCTGCTTCGACATTCATGTCTGCGGAGAAGGGAAGGGCGTTGAGCTCTTCGAGAGTCTTGGGCTCATTTTTGAGTATGATGGCGAGAAGGTCGCGTACGAACTTCTTGAAAACTTCGTTCTTTGCGGCAAAGTCGGTTTCGATGTTGACCTCAATCATAGCCGCCTTGTTTGTGCTTTCGTCAACGAGGATATCTACGGTACCCTCTGCTGCGATTCTCGAGGACTTCTTTGCAGCTACTGCAAGACCCTTTTCTCTCAAAATCTTTATTGCTTCATCAACATCACCGTTAGCCTCGGTGAGTGCCTTTTTGCATTCCATCATGCCGATACCGGTTTTTGCTCTGAGATCGGCGACGTCACTTGCTTTGATTGCCATAATTGTTTCCTCCGTTTCGTTAATTCTTTATGCTTTTCTCAAAAACAGGCTTAAACGCTTGTTTAAGCCTGTCCTGAACAATATTTTTGTAAAATTACTGAGCGTCTTCGGCCTCTGCTGCTTCTTCTGCTGCTTCTGCTTCGACAGCCTCGTCCTTATCCTCTGCGGGAGCCTCGGACATCTGCTCTCCCTGGTGTCCCTCGATAACAGCGTCTGCGAGAGATGCGCTGATAAGGCGGATGGCGCGGATAGCGTCGTCGTTGCCGGGGATAACGTAGTCGATTTCATCGGGGTCGCAGTTGGTATCAACGATAGCGACTATCGGAATACCGAGCTTCTTTGCTTCGTTTACTGCGTTTCTCTCTTTTCTCGGGTCAACAATGAACATACAGGTGGGAAGAGTGTTCATTTCCTTGATACCGCCGAGGTTCTTTTCGAGAGTAGCCATTTCCTTCTTGAGCGCAAGAACTTCCTTCTTGGGAAGAAGATCGAAGGTGCCGTCCTCCTCGAGCTTTTCGAGCTTGTTGAGACGTGCGATGCTCTTCTTGATGGTCTTGAAGTTTGTCAGCATACCGCCGGGCCAACGAGCGTTGACATAGTACATTCCGGCTCTTTCTGCCTCTTCCTTGATGGCATCTTGAGCCTGCTTCTTTGTACCTACAAAGAGCACCGTGCCGTTGTTTGCGGCAACCTCGCGGATGTAGTTGTACGCTTCGTCTACCTTCTTGACCGTCTTCTGAAGGTCTATGATGTAGATGCCGTTTCTCTGAGTAAAGATGTACTCAGCCATTTTGGGGTTCCATCTTCTGGTCTGATGACCGAAATGGACGCCAGCTTCGAGAAGCTGTTTCATTGAAATTGCAGACATTTTATGTCCTCCTTCGGGTTTTTACCACCACAGTTGATATCGGACAACGGCTCTTTAGCCGACCCTTGCCCCATAACAGTACTGTGTGTGAATTCGTCCTAAAAGTATAACACAGGCCGAAAAAAAAAGCAATACTTTTTTTGAAGATAACCGTCCGAAAATTATGCCTGCCGCAAAAGCTCTTCGCGGCAGGCTTTTATCATTGTCAATCGAGGGCTGACAGCGCGCTTTCGAGGTCTGCGATAATGTCCTCGACATTTTCCAGCCCGACCGAGAGTCTCACCATTCCTCCGTTTATGCCGGCGGCAACCAGCTGCTCGTCGGTCAGCTGACGGTGGGTTTCGCTTGCGGGATGAAGCACGCAGGTGCGGATATCGGCCACATGCACTTCGTTTGACGCAAGCTTGAGGGAGTCCATAAACTTGGTGGCATTGCTTCTGCCTCCCTTGATGACCAGCGATATTACGCCGCTGGAGCCCTTGAGATATTTCTTTGCGAGGGCGTGGTTCGGGTCGCTTTCCAGTCCGGGGTAGGACACGCTTTCTATTTTGTCGCTTGACTGCAGGTATTTTGCCACGGTCAAAGCGTTTTCACAGTAGCGCTGCATTCTCACGGCAAGAGTTTCCAGACCGAGGTTGAGTAAAAACGCCGAGTTTGCCGCGGGATATGCGCCGAAATCGCGCATGAGCTGCATTCTCGCCTTTAGAATGTACGCCGCTTTGCCGTAGGATTTTGTATAGATTATTCCGTGGTACGACTCGTCGGGCTCGGTAAGTTCGGGAAATTTTCCGCTTGCTTCCCAGTCGAATTTGCCGCTGTCGACAATGACTCCGCCGCCCTGAACGGCGTGTCCGTCCATGTATTTGGTTGTCGAATGAATTACGATATCCGCGCCGAATTCAAACGGCTTGCAGAGAATCGGAGTTGCGAATGTGTTGTCGATTATCAGAGGAACCTTGTGCGCGTGGGCAATGCCTGCAAATCTTTCAATGTCGAAGACATCGAGCGCGGGGTTTGCGATGGTCTCTCCGAAAACAAGCTTCGTATTGGGCTTGAAAGCGGCGTTTATCTCTTCGTCGGAAGCCTCGGGATTGACGAAAATGCATTCGATGCCGAGCTTTTTGAGCGTGAAGGCGAAGAGGTTGATGGTTCCGCCGTAGATTTTTGAGGTGCTGATAAAGCTGTCGCCCGCCTGACAGATGTTGAGTACGGAGAGAAGGCTCGCGGCCTGCCCCGAGGTGGTACACATGGCGCCGATACCGCCCTCAAGCTCGTTTATCTTGTCTTCGACCGCCATTACGGTGGGGTTTGCAAATCTTGAATAGATAAGTCCCTTTGTGGGGTCGTCGAAGACAGCGGCAACATCCTCCGTGGAGTCGTAAACGAATGTAGTGCTTTGTACTATCGGCACGACCCTCGGTTCGCTGTTTTTGGGATGATACCCGGAATGCAGGCATTTTGTCTCGTCTTTCATGTGTAAACTTCCTTTCTTGCTGACACGCATACTGTTTGCGGTCGGTCGTATAATGCTTATATCCTATCACAAAACCACGAGTTTGTGTAGTCCTCTCGCGCAACTTTTCGGAATTGCTCAAATTGCCCGCGCCGCACGGGTATTTTGATTGACTTTTACTTGTATCTGTGATAGAATATACCTTATAATTTGCGGCGGCTGTTTTCGGCCGCAAAATGACGGATAATAAATCTGCAAAGGAAGTTTATTTTTATGCAATACATGGGACTCAACGAACTCAGAGAAAAATACCTTTCGTTTTTTGAGAGCAAGGGACATCTTCGCCTGCCCAGCTTTCCGCTTGTGCCTCAGGGCGATAATTCGCTGCTGCTCATAAACGCCGGAATGGCTCCGCTGAAGCCGTATTTCACGGGGGCGGAGGAGCCGCCGAGACACAGAGTGACGACCTGTCAGAAGTGCATACGCACCCTAGACATCGACCGCGTCGGCAAGACGGCGCGTCACGGCTCGTTCTTTGAAATGCTCGGAAACTTCTCCTTCGGCGATTATTTCAAGAAGGAAGCAATTCCGTGGGCATGGGAGTTTTTGACCAAGTGGCTGGAAATCCCCGAGGAGCTGCTTTGGCCGTCGGTTTATGAGGAGGACGACGAGGCGTTTGAGATATGGCGCAGTCTCGGTATCCCGGCGGAGCGCATTGTCCGTCTCGGACGCGACGACAACTTCTGGGAGCTCGGAAGCGGCCCCTGCGGCCCCTGCTCGGAGATATATTTTGACCGCGGTGAAAAGTACGGCTGCGGCTCGCCCGACTGCAAGCCCGGCTGCGACTGCGACCGATTCATGGAGATATGGAATAATGTCTTTTCGCAGTATCTGAGCGACGGCGAGGGTCATTATGCAGAGCTCGAGCATAAGAATATCGATACCGGCATGGGACTTGAGCGGCTGGCGTGCGTAATGCAGGGAGTGGACAACCTCTTTGAGGTCGATACCGTCCGCGCCATTCTCGATAAGGTCTGCGAGATATCCGGCATGAAGTACGGAGAAAACGCCGATAAGGATGTTTCCATCCGTGTTATCACCGACCATATCAGAGGAACTGTATTCCTTATAAGCGACGGAGTTATACCCTCCAACGAGGGCCGCGGCTATGTACTGAGAAGAATAATCCGCCGTGCGGCGCGTCACGGCAAGCTTTTGAATATAGACAAGCCGTTCCTTTGCGAGCTGTGCGACGTAGTTATCGAGTGCAGCAAGGGCGCTTACCCCGAGCTTGCCGACAAGCGCGACTACATCAAGAAGATAATCAAGAACGAGGAGGAGCGCTTCGACAAAACGCTCGACAGCGGTCTTCAGATACTTGAGAGCATTATCGCCGAAATGACCGAAAAGAAAGAAACCGTGATGAGCGGCGAAAATTGCTTTAAGCTTTACGACACCTATGGCTTCCCGTACGACCTCACCCGCGAGCTTGCCGAGGAAAAGGGAATACAGCTCGATGAGCAGGGCTTTAACGTGCTGATGCAGGAACAGAAGCAGAGAGCGCGCGACGCCCGCAATCAGGGCAGCGGCTGGGAATCTGCGCAGAATATCTCGCTCGACGGTATAGCCGCAACAGAGTTTGTCGGCTACGATACTTCCGAGACCGAGGCGAAGGTGCTCGCCGTTATACATGAAAACGAGCTTGCAGACAGCGCCTCCGAGGGCGAATTTACGGTGATTCTCGACAGGACTCCCTTCTACGGCGAAAGCGGCGGACAGGTAGGAGATACCGGGGAGCTGACCGCCGGCGGCTTTTGCGCCGAGGTGACAGATACCAAAAAGACCAAGGACGGCCATTACCTTCACAGTGTCGTGGGAAAGAGCGGCGCAGTCAGTGTCGGCGATACCGTCCGAGCGGCTATAGATTCCGATAAACGAACCGCCATCAGGCGCAATCATACCGCCGTACATATACTGCAGGCGGCTTTGCGGCAGGTGCTGGGCGACCATGTCGAACAGGCCGGCTCCTATGTTGATGCCGAGCGTCTCCGCTTCGATTTCAAGCACTTTTCGGCTATGACCCCGCAGGAGCTTTCGCAGGTCGAAACTCTTGTGAACAGCAAGCTGTTGGAAGGCCTTGAGGTTACGACGACGGTAACCGATATCGAGACCGCCAAGAAAATGGGCGCTATGGCGCTGTTCGGCGAAAAATACGGTAAGTCGGTGCGCATGGTTAAGGTCGGCGACTTCTCTGCCGAGCTTTGCGGCGGTACTCATATAGATAATTCCGCTAAGATCGGTCTTTTCAAAATAGTAAGCGAGATAGGCGTCTCTGCAGGCGTTCGCAGGATTGAAGCCGTGACGGGCGCCAATGTGCTCAAGCTGATATACGATAACGAGAAAACTCTGTCGGACGCCGCGGCAAGCCTCAAGCTTGCAAATACATCTGAGCTCGCGCGCCGCTGTGAGCAGGTCATGAGCGAGCTTCGGGAGCGCGACCGTGAGATAGAGGAGCTCAACTCGGAGCTGGCAAGAAAGAATGTCGAGGGAATAGCCTCCGGCGCGAAGGAAGTCGGCGGACTCAAGATTTTCACATCGCTTCTCAAAAACACCGCGAATGATACTATGCGCGATATGTGCGATAAACTCAAGAGCGAGTCGCCTAACTGCGTCGCCTGCTTCATTTCGGACAACGGCGACAGCGCAAGCGTCGTGGTTGCGGCGGGTAAGGAGGCGCTTGCGCTCGGTATTCATGCCGGCAAGCTTGCGGGAGCGGTTGCGGCTATCGCAGGAGGAAAGGGCGGCGGACGCCCCGACTTCGCTATGGCGGGCGCCAAGGATATGACAAAGCTTGCCGACGCTCTGGCGGGCGTCGAGAGCCTCGCGCTGGCGCAGGTAAAGTGAATTTCCGCAAAACGCGGCTTTTTCGCGTGTTGAAGAAACTGAAGGAGGTATTATTTATGGATTGCTTGTTTTGCAAGATAATTGCCGGTGAGATACCGGGCAAAAAGGTTTATGAGGACGAGAATGTTTACGCCTTCGAGGATATCAATCCCCAGACGCCCGTACATATTCTCTTTGTACCCAAGGAGCATATCTCGGCAGCCTCCGAGATAAATTCCGAAAACAGTAAATATGTAGCGCATATTTTCGAGGCTATAGCCAAGGTTGCCGCGCAAAAAGGCCTCAAGGACGGCTTCCGCGTGGTCACAAACTGCGGAGAGCACGGCTGTCAGAGCGTCAAGCATCTGCATTTCCATTTGCTCGGAGGACAGCAGCTCACCGAAAAGATGAACTGATGGCACGCGAGATTACCGTCGGAATAACAGCAGATGAACTGAAGAAGAAACTCGCCGCCGGCTCTTACGGCGGCGGTTATCTGTTTTTCGGCGATGAAGAGTACATAAAGGACATTTACCGCGACCGTTTCAGACAGCTCGTCCGCTCAAGCGGCATGGAGGAGCTGAATTTCGCGAGCCTTAATTTTGCCCTCGGCGCAACCTTCGAACAGCTTAAAGACGAGATAAATACACTTCCGGTCATGAGCGAATACCGTCTCGTGGAGGTTTCGGGACTTAATCCCCTCTCACTCGACAAGAGCGATGAAAAGGCTTTTCTCGATGCCGTAGAACAGCTGCCTGACGGCGTAATATTGGTTGTACGCGTGGCGGCGGGCGAGATAGTCATGGATAAAAAAACCTCCGAAAAAAAGATAGTAAAGACTCTCGCCGAGCGTCTGACGGTGGTTAATTTTACCAAAATGCCGCCGGCTAAGCTGCAAAAATGGCTCGACTCCGAGCTGAAAGCCGTCGGGGCGGCAATGAACGGGCAGACACGGCAAAAGCTGTGCGATATGACGCTTTCCGATATGCTTGTCATTTCCGACAGACTGAAGGTTCTCGCGGATTACGCCCGCTCACAGGGCAGGGAGGAGATAATCGAGTCCGATCTTTCACTTTTTGTAGAATCGAACAGGGATTATGAATTTTTCCTTTTGAGTGACGCCGTTTTTTCAGGTTCGGGCGAAACGGCGATAGATATTATAGCGAGTCTCAGGAATAAGGGCGAGGAGCCGGTCGGACTGCTGGCCTTTCTGGAGCGTGAGCTGGGCTCCTATCAGGTTGCGGCGTCGGGCGTCAGCGCTCAGGGCGCGCTGAAGGCGGCCGGTCTGCCGGAATGGAAGCTCAAGAAAATGCTTTACCGCGCACGCGGCTTCGGGAAAAGCTTTTTTATAAAGGCACAGCAGCTCTGTCTTGACTGCGACAGGCGAATGAAGTCGGAGGGACAGGATAATTTCGTGCTGCTTGAGACGCTTTCACTTCAGCTTGCAGCGCTTGTGCGGAGAGCGGGTGCAAGACGGTGATACATATAAAGGAAGCTATTATTGTCGAGGGCAAGTATGATAAGATAAAGCTTGAGAGCATAGTAGATACCGTCATTGTCACAACCGACGGCTTCGGAGTCTTTCGGGATGAAAATAAGAAAAGGTATATAAAAAAGCTTGCCGAAACGGTAGGTATCATCATTCTCACCGACAGCGACAGCGCAGGGAGAATTATCCGCAATAAGGTTCGTGAGCTTTCCGCCGACGGCCGCGTGATAAATATTTATTCACCGCGGCTTCCGGGAAAAGAAAAGCGCAAGAACTCGCCCTCCCGCGAGGGCTTTCTCGGCGTGGAGGGGCTGGACGACGCTATTCTCCGGGAGCTGTTCAGCCGCTACGGCGTTCAGGCAGAACAAAAGAAAGCTCCGTTTCTCGACGGCGCCCGGCTGTACCGCGACGGTCTCTTGGGAGGGGACAATTCCTCCCGACTGCGAAAGGAGCTTTTGAAAGAGCTTTCATTGCCGGAAAATCTGACCGCCAAGGCTCTTGCAGACGCCGTCAACAGCACCGCTGACGAGCAGGATTATATCGCGGCTCTTAAAGCGGTAACGAAAAAGGACTGAATATCAAAACCAAAACAAGCAGCAGTCGGCTTAAGAACCGACGGCTGCTTGTTTTCATGGTTTTGGGGGCTTTGCTTATCATGAGGATACAGGAAAACAGGCGGTTAAAGAGCAGATTTCTTAATGACGGTTATCTGAAACTTTGCTCGGAATCAGCTAAGTGGGGAAAACCACTGCCGTTAAAATGCTGATCTGCCTGACGGGGTCGACGGACTGAAAAGCTTTTTGATTTGGTTTTACCGCGGCGGTTTATCTGTACATAAGCTTTGGCATAACGGTGTTTACTCTCGTTTCTCCCGGAATTTTCAGGTCTCCGAGCAATACGGCCGCGGTTATGGCGGATTTGCCGAATCTCATGCGAATGCTGTCTACCGTGTCGTCGAGCTTTTCTTGGCGTATTATCTTGGCGCTGTCGGTAAAAACATCCAACTGACAGGCGGTGTTGTACGGCACTAAATTTATCGCACGCACCGTCAGCGAGCGCACTGTCTGAGCCCAGGTGTAATTAGATCGGAAGAGCCGGAGAGCGGCGCGTGCGATTGCCGACGGACTTTGGGTGGGGAAGTGCAGAGGACATTGATACTGGCGGTATGTCAGGTCCTCTCCCTTTACGGTTATCTGAATTCCGGCTGCCCGCACGGCATGCAGGCGCAGCTTATGCCCTATATCCTGCGCAAGCGAAAGAAAGACCTTCCAGACCTCCTGCTCGCTTTTCAGCTCCGAAACGCAGGTTATACCGTGACCTATGCTCTTTACCGGAGAGACAAAGTCGCACTTCATGACGCGAGAGCTGTCCTCTCCCCGCGCAAAGCTTATGAGACTCAGGCCGTTTTTGCCTAATGAACTTTTTATTATCTCCGGGGAAATCGCCGCAAGCTCGCCTATAGTGAAGACTCCCATGCGGTTGAGCTTTGCGACTGTCGACCTGCCGGCGTACAAAAGCTCGCCCACCGGCAGGGGCCATACCTTATCGCGAAAGTTTTCGCGC
Source organism: Bacillota bacterium (assembly GCA_029006345.1). Classification (GTDB taxonomy): domain Bacteria; phylum Bacillota; class Clostridia; order Oscillospirales; family SIG627; genus SUG1173. The sequence goes on along the minus strand of JAQXGK010000079.1, from coordinate 1,349 downwards.
GTTATTACGGTGACCGCATCCGGCTTCTTCATATCGCTCCCGAGCTTGGCAAACACCTTGTTGAAAGAAACTCCTATGCTGACCGTCAGTCCGAGCTCTCGCTTTACGGCCGCCCGTATTTCCTCGGCTATCTGCTCTGCCGAGCCGAAAAGCGAAATACTGCCCGTGACGTCCAGCCAGCATTCGTCCATACCGAAAGGCTCTATGAGGTCGGTGTACCGATAGTATATTTCCCGCACCAAATTTGAAAATTTCAGATAGTATTCGTACTGCGGCGGGACTATAATAAGCTCCGGGCAAAGTGCGAGCGCGTCGCGGTTGACCATTCCGGTCTTTACACCGGCGCGCTTTGCTTTTTCGCTCTTTGCGAGTACTATTCCGTGCCTTTCCTCGGTCGAGCCGCAGACCGCTATTGCTTTGCCGCGATATTCGGGATTAAGCACCGTTTCCACCGAAGCAAAAAAGCAGTTCAGGTCGCTGTGAAGTATCGCACGGTCTTTCATTACAGTATTTCCCTCACCGAAAACCATGTGTTGGAATCCGCTTCATAGTAGATTTCCTTCTCTCGTCCGCATATCACTGCCCTGTATCGTATCGGAGCCACGCATCCCACTTCTATCGGGCAGTGCGGGCAGACCTCTATTATCCTGTCGATATCGTACGGACGCCCGTTGCAAAATATCCGTTTCGGGGTAAGACTGCCGTCCTTTCCGAACAGTACCTCGGCCTCGAGCAGCATACGTATATATTTTGCCATTGTTTTTCACACCTTTCGTAATTTCGTACCTGTCAATCAACATTATATACTAAAAATCGTAAAAAATCAATAGCAAAATACGAAATTAAATAACAAATCTCTTTTGTCTCGGATATTGTATGCTTTATATTGACATAAGACGACAGGTATGCTATAATCAGACCAATCCAATGGGGTGCTGGCGTCTGAGCCGGCTGAGATAAGGGCTGAAGTCCTTGACCCACTAACCTGATCCGGGTAATGCCGGCGTAGGGATTGTCATATTTTCTATGATTATTCTGTCGCCTGCACCGGCGGCTTTTTTTGTTGCTGTGCGGGCAGATGTTCCGAAAAATGACACATTCCGCGGTTCCGGGGATGTTCCTCGGCTGGATAAATATTTTTTAGGAGGCTTTTTTACAATGAAAAGCGAAAAACTCAAAAGACTTGCGGTCAGCGCGATAATGGTAGCGCTTGCAAGCGTACTCAGTCTCATCAAGGTATGGCAAATGCCCCTCGGCGGCTCGGTCACACTGCTGTCTATGCTTCCGATAGTTCTCGTGTCGGTGGTATATGGCATCAAGCAGGGACTTGCAACATCATTTGTATATGC
>JAQXGK010000078.1 GCA_029006345.1 Bacillota bacterium | reverse complement strand
AAATCCTGCGTCAGCAAGCATTTCCATATACTTGAGCCATCGCGATTTGGATATACCAAGTCGTTCAGAGCATATTTCGTTCGTATCAAATTTCTCGTAATCAAGTGCTTTTTCAAGTGTTTGAAGTATTTTATATATGCACTTAAAATTATCGTTCATTTCGTTCTCCTTTAGGCATAAGAAAACCGCTCACTTTTAGTGGGCGGTTTATGAGGTTTTGTTATTTGTGCTTTGGAGTGGCCTTTCCGTTTTCGTCGAATGTGAAATCGTATAAGAATTGCGATTTTTCGTCTTTTACGAAATTCGGACAGTCATATGCACTACCATACTTGTATTTATCCGGAGGATTGCCATATATCGAACATTTTGGATTGTACCACGATCCTCTTTGCTCGCCAAAATTCTTACACACCTTGCACAATGGGCATTGTATATAACCGAGCACCGGCGCTTCAAGTCCGCTCTTACCCTGTATGTCTTTCTGCCATTCATCGAGAGTTTTTTTGTCAAACATGTTATTCCACCGTTCTCAATAATGTCATGAATGTTTTTCCGTTGAACTTCTGTGCCTCAAGCATAACAAATTTTGAGTCGTTTTGCAATAGCACTTCGTATTCTTCTTTCAATTTTCTTCCTGACAATACCTCGCCCGCGTGCTTTTTCAAGCGTTCGCAGTATTTTATATATGCACTTAAAAATATCGTTCATTTCGTTCTCCTTTAGGCATAAGAAAACCGCTCACGAACTGTGGGCGGTTTAGTCCAGTATAGTTATATCAGCTATTTCACTTTCCCTAAACTCGATTTCTCTTCCATCTACGGCAATAGCGATGCAATCTTCTCCGCAACCGTAGTCTTCTGATTGCTCACCTACATCGACAATTTCTACAACTCGACCTGTGTACACATTGCCGGCTGTGTCAATGATTTTTATGGTATTAGCATCTTTAGCTGTCCAGACATTAATCGTAACCATCCCCTTTAATAGGCACTATGTGCGCCCCTTTTTTGCTGTAATGTATCGTTGCCTTGTTTGTTGCCCAATATTTTCCGTTGCCGTAATAATAACCAATATTTTTATTGCAAGTAATACTTTCTCTTGGCAATCGTTTTCTACGTTTTTATTATACCGCCGTGGCCGCCGCTTGTAAACACCGGCTTCAGCTCTGCTCTGGTCTTCACCGTTCTGAATCCGGCGCCGGTCATCCTCTGCATTTTTGTAGGGAGCCCGGCGGCCGCGAGATTTACCGAAACATCACGCGCTTTGAAAAAAAGCAACAACCGTAAAAGGGTGTTGCTTTTGTTTAATTTGACCGTATTTACAAATACTTATCTGCCTGCTTTCAATACGGATATTCCTCCGTAATAACCCTGTCAAGGAAGCAGGGGGTATATCCGTTTTGCGTCGCCCAGCGTACGGCTGTTTTTATTTTTTCGCCGTAGTCGCTCTGGTAGCCCTTGTAGTGCGGATAGAAATACTGCTCGTGGGTAACAAAATTCATGGTTCCCGCCTCGCATGGGTGATTGTCGCGCAGATCGTCAAGAAATGCCGGTATATTCTCGAGCTTATGAGAATCGATAACCATCTTGTCCTTGCTGAAAATTATCCCCTCGCGGTTGTCGACCCAAAAATCCCTCCCCGAAGCATGAACAGTCTCGTCGTGATTGAGATAATATGCAACGTGCGGATCGCCGTTTTCGTCGAAAATATAGTAACCGACCAGGCATTTTATTCCTGCCGCTCTCAGCGCTCTTGCGCCGTCGCGCGTCGTTTCCGCCCAGTGGAGTCCGTTGACCGCAGTATTCATGGTTTCCGGGCCCGCAAACCGCAGTATCTCATTTGTAACCAAGTTGTAGTCGCGCATAATTTCGCTGTAGGGAGTGTATCTGTATATTCTGTCCGGCGAATCCGCTATAGCGTGAAAGGTCAGCTTGAGCCAGTCGGCGCAGCCCTCGAAATCCTTTTTGTACCTATCGGGGAACATGGTCAAATCAAAGCCGTTCATATCCGTATAGTAGATATTGAACTGAATAAGCGTCCCGAACTCGTCGTGTATATCCCGAAACAGCCTGAAAAAGCTCTGGTCGAAAATGCTCGCGTAGCTGTTCTCGGCGAGATCCCGCATAGACCAGACGATATCGTCAATAGCCAGACGGTACTTTTTATAGGCGTTCTTGAAGCGAAAGACATATATTACGCTTTCGGCGCCGTTTTTGTCACGGCAGACAAGAGCGTTCCTGTATCCGTCAATCGGGATTTCCAGCGAATAAATATCGGCCTTGTCACCGCTTTCGGAGAGCGTCATCGGAATATCGTTAAGCTTGGGCGCGCTGTCCTTATCTGCCTCAACCTTTACCGCCACCCTGAGGCTTTCGCCCTCCATGCGGCCGTCGGCAGGAGTCAGCACATCGCCGTCGATCGGAAAAATAAATCTCATATTTTAAGTTAATATCCTTTCCAATGTTTTTAAAAGAAGTATATCACCCAAAAAGCCTGTTGTATATAGAAAACGCAAAAAAAGCTGCGGTATTGGAATAGTGTCCCGGTGGACACTATTCAGTTTTATTCGCGAATCCCGCGAGTGATATTGCTAAAGCAGTGATATTTGGCTGTCGCCAAGTGTTCTTGCCTTTTGCAGTTTGACGGCGAATAAAATATCACTGAAACCGCAGGTTTCCATATCACGTGTGCCTTAGGCAAGCATATCACTCTATCACCGCATAAAAATTACTACCCGAAAAAGAGGTTTGTTTTCTCTTCTTCGGGTAGTTTTGTCTTATACCGTTACAAGCAGGAAATTTGTGTATTCGGTTTTAGATAACCGTCCTTAAGAATCCCGCTCGTTTCACCGCGGCATAATCACATATTACTGTGCCGCCGCCGTTGTCGTATCAGGCGCCGCGTCGGAATCGGAGCTTGCGGCAGTTGTATCTGAAATACTCTCAGTAGTCCGGTCTGCCGCCACCGCGTTGTCGTAAAGAAATTCAAATACCTTGTCAGCAAGCGCCCGCTGTCTTATCTCGCTTTCGGAATACTTGCTTTTCATATCTTCGGCGCTGTCGACATCGTCGCTTGTTTCGACATACCGCTCTATCCAGTCGTTATACTCGTCGTCGCTCAGCCCTATTTTTTCTTCCTTGATGATAGCGTTAAGTACCAGCTCCTCCTCGACCACTCTCTGCACATAGCTTGAAAGCTGTTCGTCGAACTGCTCCTTTGTCAGGCTGTACATTCCGCTCAGATAGTCCTCGAACGACACTCCGTAGCTGTCGGCGTCCGACTCGTAATATTCGGTGTACTGCTTGGTATATCGGTCTATCTCAACCTGCGGACAGGAATAAATCGTAGCGTTTTCAAACACCTTGGTCCAAATCTGCTGCAACTGCTTTGTCTCCGCGTCCGACTTCTTTTCGCTTTCCGTCAGTTTTCTCAGATAATCGTCATATTCCGCTGTGGTGTCATATTTCCCGTCGGAAACAGCGCGAACGAATTGGTCGTTGTACTCCGGTAAAACAGCGGTCTTGACTGTGTTCACGGTAACGGTAAATACCGCCTCCTTGCCCGAAAGAGCGCTGTTGCGGGAATACGGATCGGGGAAGGTGCAGTTAATGTCCTTTGTCTCGCCGGATTTCATACCGACTATACCGTCGTCAAAGCCGGAAATATACCCGCTCGAACCGAGCACGATATCCACCGGTCCCGTGGTAGAGCCATTCTCAAATTCGGCTCCGTCGATTTTTCCGACATATTCGATATTCACGGTGTCTCCCGTCTTTGCCGGCTCCTCGGTTTCGGTCAGCGTCGCATTGTCGGAAAGAATACTGTCACGCTTGGCGGCGACATCCTCGTCAGTCACCGTCACGGCAATTTTCTCGTATTCTATTCCCTTGTACTGCCCCAGCTTGACATAGTCGGACAGGTCGTACTGATACGGCATTTTATCGCCGCCCTCTGATGTTTTGTCTTGGCCGGCGTTTTCCGAACACCCGAACAAAAACAGCGTAAAAGTCGCAAGAGCGATACTTATTATCCTCTTTAACTTACTCATTTCGTACCTCCTCTTCAAGCGCCGGATAAGGTACATTTACCGGCGAAAAACTTGACCGTCAGGGCTGATTTACAGCCCATTACGCAAGCAATATATCACAAACCGTCCGAAAAAAGTAAAAAAAACGGCAATTATTTACAATTCGGACATATTTACGCCGACTTAAGCAGCACCACTCCTACCGTCATATCGTCCGCCCTGCCGTTGCGCTGCTTTGCTTCCCTCAGTATCCTGTGCGCAAGCTCGGCAGGTCTCTCTCCCTCCGATTCTGTCAGCATTTCCGGCAGCCACGACGAGGTTTCCGCACTGTCGGCTATGCCGTCGGACAGCATAACCACAATATCGTTTTCCTCGAGCTGCATTCCCGTCTGCTCTGCCGTCATTCTCCCTATGATACCTGCGGGCGGCGTGTTGGAGGAAATCTTATACACCGAGCCGGAGCGAATAACGAAGCTCGGCGCAGCGCCCGCTTTGATAAAGTTGCCCTTCCCGCTCTGCAGGTCGATTTCAAGCATATCGACGGTGGTGAAGGTTTCTCCGTGGCGCGACAGCAAAAAGGAATTGAGCATTTCCAGCGTAACGACCTTGGGACCCGATGATACCATCAGCTTTTCAATGAATATCGCCGCGAGACGCGAGGTCAGCGCGGCGTCCCTTCCGCTGCCCATACCGTCGCAGATAAGCGCAAAGAAGCTGTCGGAGTCATTTTCAAAAAATGCCGTACTGTCTCCGCTGACGCTTTCCCCGCTCTTGGTAAGACAGGCATGCGAGCATTCGAGAGTAAATCTGCGAGCCCTGCGAAGCTTCATTGTATAGGCGGCACCGTCGGCGACAAAGTGCGGCTCTGCGAAGCGGCATTGAAAGCGCTCGTCAAATGCCCTTGCGATATCTGCCGCAGTCATTTTCAGCTTTTCCACCGATATCCCGTAGCAGCTTATCATAAGCGACCGTTCGCCGAAAGCGCACACGCGCGTATAAGAAATGCCGAGGCTTTTCAGCACGCGCTCCGCCTTTATTGAAGCCTCCGGGTTGTGCGTCAGCTCGCGGGAGAAATCACACGCCGTCGTTTTCAACAGACGCGAAAGCGAGCTGTACTGGCCCGCCAGCACCGCAGTGCGGTTGGTGTTGGAATACTCGTCGGAAATCTTGATAAACTCGCGGTTTATATCATCCACGAACCGTTCGAGCCTTATGCACTTGCTCTTGAAATGCTCTCCCACATCTCCCGCCGTGATACTGCCCTTTTTCAAAAGCGTCCCCGCAAGCTTCATGGTCACGTCGCTTGTCGTGCCGTATTCTCTGCCCCAGCACCTGGACGCCGCTCTGCAGTCGGAGCACACGCTGTCGCATACCTCGCTCACCATTCGCCCGACATCCGTGCGTTCCGGCAACTTGGTCTTGTCAGAAACCGTGTAAAATACCTCCGAGAGACTGCAAAATGCGTCGGCAAGGCTGTTGAGCCTCTCGTTTGCAAGCCTTACCCCTTCCTCGTTCTGAGGATTATCGCTGACAGCCGAAACCTCCTGCCGCTCGGGTATAAATCCCGAAATCGGAAGAAACAGCGCCGCCGCCGCCAGCAGATCTCCCACAGTAGCCCCGGGCGAGGAACTGCCGCCCGCATATATCAGAAATCCCGTTGCCGCAACAAAGGATATCATAATCGCCGTAATGGTAGAATAGACAAAAAACAGTCCCGAAAAGAATCCGATAATACCGAGAATAACGGCGTTTACAGCCGTGCCGGTCGCAAGACCGCAGACAAGTCCGCAGACAGCGCCGTACAGAGGCCCTCTTGCCCGGCTGACCGCAAATGTCACCAGCCCCGATAATACGAGCGAAAGCGAAAATCCGAAAATCATGATGCTCTTTAACGAAAATATAAACGAGAAGCCCGCCGCGGCGGCCGCCGCCTCAAGGTAAACCGTTTTTCGCCTGAAAGGGCCGGAGTCAAAGCCCTTGACCGTTTTGTAAATATACACCCCGTTGTAGAGATAACAGAGCATGGGAGTTATCAGAATCAGCGTGACCGCACCAAGCACGGAATCGGTGTCAAAGCCGTTCTTCATCACCGAGCAGAATCCGACAAACAGAGCTGTCACCGTCGAAACGGTTATTCTCAGTATCAGACTCTCGGCAAGCGTACCTCCGGTCATGAGAATTCTCGCGCCGGTCAGCACCACTGCAGCAAAAATATAAAAGAAAGCCTCATCGCCGTAGCTGAGAGCCGCCGCAACCGTGCCGGCAGCCGCGGCGAGCAGTATTATTCCGTCGGAATTAAGCCTGTGCAAGTCGTCCTTTCTTATAAAACCTCCCGTGCCCACAGCGCACAAAAGCGCAAGCCCCGCCGGATGCGTTCCGAGAGGATAGTCCGCACGCGCGATAATTGCCGCCAGAACGAATGACGCCGCGGCCAAAACGGCATAATATACACGCCTTTTCAGCTTTGAATCGCCCTCTCCGCCCGATCGGGTCAGCTCTACTCCCTCGGTAAGCATGGCCGCTCGCCCCGCAAAAAAGCGTACGAAAGCCTCGGCAGAATCCCCGAGCGCCGCAAAAAATCCCGCGGCAGACGATTTCTGTTTTTTGTTCTTCATTTTTTCAAGTCCTTTCAGTTTTAACAGGCGTTCGCCCCTCAAGTATGTAAAAATATTGTAAGTCCCGCCCTGAAAAAAAACTGTCGAACAAAATACAAAAAATATATCTATTTTTGAAAAATTCAGTTATAATATAGATGTAAGCTTTCAATACGGATAATAGAAAGGAACTAAGCTATGAAAAACAACAAATTCTGCCCCTCCGACATCTGTTCGAAAAAAGTTAAATTCAATTTTGAAGTGCCCCTGCTCGCCCTCATTATAGGAATACCTGCAGTCATCGGACTCAAGATTGCCTTTGTGTGCGCTATGCGCCGCAAACACGCCAAGGATATAATGAATGACGTCTTGGATAACTACGACCTCGTGCCCGTCGACCGTTGCGAAAATTGCGGCTGCGAAGACGAAAATGAATGCGACTGCGGCTGTGAGACCGGAAAATAATCCAAAATAACAGTTTACAAAACAAAACGTTTGTGCTATAATACCCGATGTGCGCGTATGCGCAGGCGATACTGTTGCTCGGTTTCGGGGGTTTTCCCCGTATTTCAGGGGTGTTCACCTGGCCCGATACTTAGCTTCAGGTCGGAAAATAAATACGGAGGTGAAGCATTATGATGCAAAAGGAAGAAAAGCAGCAGATCATTTCTACCTACTGCACACACGAGGGCGACACAGGTTCTCCTGAGGTACAGATAGCTATTCTCACAAGCAGAATAAACTCTCTGAACGAACATCTCAAGGCAAACCCCAAGGATCATCACTCTCGCAGAGGTCTTCTCAAAATGGTCGGCCACAGAAGAAATCTTCTCGGCTACCTTATGAAGAAGGACATTAACCGCTACAGAGCGGTTATCGAAAAGCTCGGTATCAGAAAGTAAGCTTTTCGCGCGTCGCAAATGATGGAGCGGTTGCGGGATCTCCGCAACCGCTCATTTGCAAATCACTTACAGACCGGCAAAAACGATTAGCAGTTAAAAAGAAGCAAAACTCGCTTATGTTTCTTTTTAAGTGCTAATCCGGCGGTCTGAATGTCAACTAACAGAAAGGAAAAAAATCAGAATGTTTGAAAAGTACAGAGAATTCCATTATGACTATGCCGGCAGACCGCTGACAGTAGAAACCGGCAAGCTGAGCCAGCTTTCAAACGGCTCCGCTCTCATCAGATACGGCGAAACAGTCATCCTCGCAAACGCTACGGCAAGCGCCAAGCCCCGCGACGGCATCGACTTTCTTCCCCTCTCGGTTGACTATGAGGAGAGGCTTTACGCAGTCGGTAAAATTCCCGGCAGCTTCTTAAAGAGAGAGGGCAGACCCTCCGAAAAGGCAATACTGACCAGCCGCGTCATCGACAGACCCATCCGTCCGCTCTTCCCCAAGGATCTGCGCAACGACATCTGTCTTTCTCTGCTTGTTCTCTCGGTTGACCCCGATTGCTCGCCCGAGATAACCGCAATGATCGGCGCGTCCATCGCGCTCAGCATTTCCGATATTCCGTGGAACGGACCCATCTGCGGCGCAAGCGTCGGCCTTGTAGACGGCAAGCCGGTAATCAACCCCACACTTGCACAGCGCGAAAAGAGCACCCTCGAGCTGACCGTTGCTTCAAGCGAAAAGAAGGTAGTAATGATAGAGGCAGGCGCTAAGGAAGTATCCGACGAGGATATGTATAATGCCATTATGGCGGCATTTGAGGAAAGCCGCGGCCTCATCAAATTCATAAACGAAATCGTTGCCGAGGTGGGCAAGCCCAAGTTTGAGTACCCCTCCTGCGAAATCGACCACGATATGTTCGAAGCCATCAAGGACTACGCCATTGAGGACGTCCGCGCAGCGCTGGATACCGACGACAAGAATGTCAGAGACGAGCGCATGGCTGTTGTCAATGAAAAGATACGCGAGCATTTCGCAGATACCTACACAGAGGAAATGGAGCCGCAGATTGCTGAGTGCATCTACAAGCTCCAGAAGTATGTAGTACGCCGCTGGTTGCTCGATGACGGTAAGCGCGTTGACGGCCGCCGCATGGACGAAATGCGTCCTCTCGCGGCAGAAGTCGGCCTTCTCCCGAGAACTCACGGCTCAGGTCTCTTTACGAGAGGACAGACTCAGGCTCTCACGGTAGCTACTCTCGGACCCGTTTCCGACAGACAGCTTCTCGACGGTCTCGACGAGGAAGAGTACAAGAGATATATGCACCACTATAATATGCCGGCCTACTCGGTAGGCGAGGCAAAGGCCTCCAGAAGCCCCGGACGCCGCGAGATCGGCCACGGCGCTCTTGCAGAAAGAGCTCTCGAGCCCATGATACCTCCGGTCGAGGAGTTCCCCTACGCCATCCGCCTTGTTTCCGAGATAACCTCGTCAAACGGCTCCACCTCTCAGGCTTCAATCTGCGGCTCCACGCTTGCACTCATGGACGCAGGCGTTCCGATCAAGAAGCCGGTCGCCGGCATCTCCTGCGGTCTTATCACAGAGGATGACCGCTGGATGACCATGATAGATATTCAGGGTCTTGAGGACTTCTTCGGCGATATGGACTTTAAGGTTGCGGGTACTAAGGACGGCATCACCGCCATCCAGATGGACCTCAAAATTGACGGTCTGACACCCGAAATCATCAAAAACGCTCTTGAGACCACTCATGTAGCGCGCAACTATATCATCGATAATATCATTTTGAAGGCTATCCCCGCACCCCGTCCCGAGGTCGGCAAATACGCACCCAAGATGATTTCCACCAAGATCCACCCCGATAAGATTCGCGAGGTCATCGGTCAGGGCGGCAAGGTCATCCAGAAGATTTGTGCCGATACCGGTGCCAAGATAGATATCGAGGATGACGGAAGCGTATTCATTTCCGCCGTAAATAAGGACAGCGCTTATAAGGCTCTCGAGATAGTAAACTCCATAGCCCTCGATCCGGTTGTCGGAACAGTATATGACGCTACCGTAACCCGTCTTATGACCTTCGGCTGCTTTGTAGAGTTCGCACCCGGCAAGGAAGGCCTCGTTCATATCTCCAAGCTCGATAAGAAGCGCGTAGAAAAGGTCAAGGATGTAGTTCAGGTGGGCGATAAGTTCAAGGTCAAGCTCATCGAGATTGACGACAAGGGTAGATTGAACTTCTCCCGCAAGGACGCCATTGACGAGCAGTAATGACTGCCGCGCCGGCGCTTTTCCCCGCTTGTTTCGGATAATGCAAACGGCATGCACCCAAGCTTCGGTCGTGTGACAAAAACAGATAAGCCGGCTCCGCTCATAGTAAGCGGAGCCGGCTCTAATTATATAAAACCGTCAATTTGTATGCTTTATAGATAATTCGGTCAAACCAATTGCCGCCGCATATCGTCAGAATCCGCCGTCAACCAACTTCCACGAGCCCGTGCCTTTCCTGACCAGAATCCAATTCCTCTCTAAGTATCTTGTTTCCTCTGCGGTTTCCGTTTTTTGCTCTCTCGATGAATACGTGGAGTTTATCACTATGACATCGTCGGCGTCGTTTCTTACCGCCCAATCACTGTGGTCGGCTGAGGACACATCCCCCGCATAATAAACCTCCCTGAGCGCGTATTCTTTCCAAACGCGTTGCCATTGGAACTTACGTAAAACAACATCTATAGCGTCGTCTATTTCCTCCTGCGAATACATTTGCGAATCAACCTCTTTTACTACTACACCGTCCACCGATCCGCCGCAGGAGCATAGGCTCAGCGCAAACACAAGGCACAGTATCAAACATAACGCTTTCTTCATATTATTCTCCTCTTCTCAGCCGAAACGGCGGCTACA
>JAQXGK010000077.1 GCA_029006345.1 Bacillota bacterium | reverse complement strand
ATGTTATTTTCAGCGTGCTGTTTATATGACCGTTATCGATGCTCTCTACCGTAAAATCGCTGTCGGGCAATCCAAAGCGAGCCAATATCGAACCCAAATGTTCTTTGGTATAAACTTCCGACATAAGAAGTCTCCTCTTTTTGATAGTTTATTGGTATTGTTCACAAGATAAGCCTTTTTAGTATTATATACCATATCCTGAAAAATCGCAATAGCAAACCCGAAACATAAGGAAAACTCTTTTGCGGCGTTTTTATCTTGACACATTGTGCTGTTTTGTTGCATAATTTTATGGGAATAATTTAAATTCGGAAGGAACAAGGAGAAGGCGCCTGAATAAGACCGTGCGTGCGGCGCCGAGCCGGGTTTGCTGACTCGGAAAGGGAAAGGATAAAAATGAAATTTACTTACAAAACACAGGGCACCTGTTCAAGAGAGATTGTTTTTGATTATGACGGCGAAAAAGTCACAAATGTTCGGTTCATGGGCGGATGTAACGGCAATCTTCAGGCTGTTTCGAAACTGACAGACGGGAAAACGCCGGATGAGATAGCCGCGTTGATAGGCGGCATACGCTGCGGCTTTAAGTCCACCTCATGTCCCGATCAGCTCGCCCGCGCCGTGACGGAAGCAAAGAGAAAGTTCGACGCAGAGCATGAATGAGCTGTAATACCGGTATATGCCGGTTTGTTTGCCTGTATGACACATAAAAAGCCCGGCGGTTAACCGCCGGGCTCTTTTCCTTTCTTTGGGTGCAGCTCTCAATACACGTTGTCGTCGCCCATCTGTATTCTCCACTCCCTGGGGTCGAGCGCCCTTTCGTCACATGACGCGCCGACCAGGGTGACTCCGAAGTATGTTATCGGATATCTGTTGCGGAATCCCATTTTTTCGAGCAATACATGGTATTGTTCGTAAACGCTTATCCAGAGGGTGATACAGCTCTTTTTGTTTTCGACGGCCTTGCTTATAACCGACGCGATAAGCTCCTCAAGTGCATCCTTGCTCTCAAAGTGAAGCTCGCAGACATTGAGCTTGTCCTCAAAGAATTTGTAAATGAGCCAGTTGCGGTCGTCGAGCGACAGCATGGAATATATTCCTCCGGGCGCCGAATAATAGCGCCAGTTGAGATATTCGGGACTTTTTTCAATTGTTATATGGTTTTCATCGTGACAGTAAGCCGAGCGGTTGATGCCTTCTTTTGCAGTGCAGGTGGGCGCGGCCGTGTCGGGGCTCAGCTCAAGGGTAAGCGCAGGAAATTCATATACGTCGTGCATTTCTCTTTTTCGTATAAATGTCGGGTGAGACAGCAGATTAGGGAATACATAGGCGTATTCAATCCCGACTTCGGCAATTCGCTCGTACAGCTTTTCCGTAAGCAAATTGAAAATTCCGCGTCCGCCGTATTCGGGATCGGTCATCGCGTGCACCGAAAGAGACGCCTTGCTGATGCGGCCGTATGCATTGACCTGTGACGGCAAAGCACCGAAATATGCTACTATTTTGCCGTTGTCTACCGCAACGCTGGCAAGTAAGTCTCCGGACGGATTGTCGAGAAAGCGGTGACTGAGCGTATCGGGGGACACCGTACCGGTAAATGCCCTCGAGTACAGGGCGCAGATACCGTCGAGGCTTTCGGAAAAGCCGTTACGGTCGAGAAGTATTATTTCCATATAATACACAGCCTTTCATATTGAATTCGGCGGCAGGACGGCAGTGCAGGCGAGCGCTCCCGGATATACCGCCGATTTTGTGTCTTTTGCTTATATGTTAATTATATCATAACGGCGTTTATAGTTCAACCTTCATTGACAAAGGGCAGACTTTAGGTATATAATGTGCGGCACCTGCGCACATTGGCGCGTTTTATTTGCTTTCGGAGGTTTTTGTATGTGGAATATGCTCTGGCCGGTGCTGATAGTTGTCGGCGCCAATACCGTCTATCATATCAGCGCAAAATCTACGCCGTCGGACATAAATTCCTTTGCTTCGCTTTCGGTTTCATATCTTGTGGCGGCGGTTTGCTCGTTAATACTGTATTTTATGACAGCGCCGAACAAGAACATAGTTTCCGAGCTGGGCAAGGCAAATTGGACGGCATATGCTCTCGGC
>JAQXGK010000076.1 GCA_029006345.1 Bacillota bacterium | reverse complement strand
AACCTTTTTGAAGGGTCGGTCGACAAACTGAAGATTTATCTTCTGGCTGAGTTCTACGGCTTGCTCAAAATACTTGCGTTCCCTGCCGATAAACAGACCGTGGATATGAATATTACCCTCGGTCTGGGTGGTCACGGTAAGTACGTATTTCAGCGGGACATTCGCCAAATAATGCTCCTCGGCGTAGTCAAACACCTTTCTGACAGGCGAGAAATCCTTGCCCATAATGCGCTCCATGCCGTAAAACGCACCGAGCATATGAGAGGAATTTATCATATCACTGCCGCCGCAGCCGACAAAAACATTCTTATTCCGGTTAGCCATACCGACGACCTCATGCGGTACGACCTGTCCGACCGAAAGAATAAGGTCATATCCGCCGTCGACTATCAGGCGGTTCACCTCTACCTTTATCGGAGAATCGGACAGCCCCTCGGAAACCTCGCTGACGAAATCGCCGGGCACCTCTCCGAGAGTCACAACATCCTTGCGCCAATTATGCACAAGGAAGCGTTCGTGCGGGATGTCTCCGTACATTGCGTCGATTTCATCGTCCGTCATCGGAACATGAGTGCCAAGCGCAGGAAGAATATCAACCCGGGCGGTATCCTTCAGCGCGTTATAGTAATAATTGGTGATCTTGCCGGCACCCGAATGAAAGCGCGTAAAATCCGGTGGAAGGATGAGCACCTTTTTGAGATGTTCCTTGCAGGACGCAAGAGAATACTCAAGCGCGGCAAAGAGCTCGCCCTCCGACAAGCCCTCGCTGTCCGCCGCATATTTTGTTATATTAAAGCTTGATAAATCCATAACTGTCTCTCTTTTTATTTATGTATTTATGCAAGATACTGGCTTGCGGAGGTGTCGCCGCCCTCGCCCGTCCAGTTAGTGTGATAGAATTCTCCGCGGGGCTTATCGGTTCTCTCGTATGTATGAGCTCCGAAGTAGTCGCGCTGAGCCTGAAGCAGGTTCTGCGGAAGATTCTCGCAACGGTAGCCGTCGTAGTAGTTAAGCGCCGAGGTCATAGCGGGAGCGGGGATGCCGTTGAGCATAGCTGCGGAGCATACTCTTCTCCAGCCGTCCTGTGCGTTTTCTATAATATTCTTGAAATACGGGTCGAGAAGAAGATTTGCAAGATCGGGGTTATTGTCGAACGCCTTCTTAATCTCACCGAGGAAGACGCTTCTGATAATGCAGCCGCCGCGCCACATGAGCGCGATTCCGCCGTAGTTGAGATTCCAGCCGTAGTTCTTTGCGGCAGCTCTCATAAGAGTGTATCCCTGTGCATAAGAGACAATCTTAGCCGCGTAAAGTGCATTCTTGATATCAGCTATAAACGCCGCTCTGTCGCCCTTGAATTCCGGCTTGGGACCGGTGAGAATCTTGGACGCCGCAACACGCTCCGACTTCATGGAAGACAGGCAGCGTGCGAAAACAGCTTCGCCGATAAGGGTAAGCGGGATTCCTTCGTCAAGTGCGGCGATAGCCGTCCATTTTCCGGTGCCCTTCTGTCCTGCGGTGTCGAGAATGTAATCGACAACAGGCTTTCCGTCCTCATCCTTATAGCCCAAAATGTCGCGTGTTATTTCAATGAGATAGCTGTCAAGCTCGGTCTTGTTCCACTCTGCAAACACTTCCTGCATCTCATCGGTCGTCATGCCGAGATAGTCGCGCATGAGATGATATGCTTCGCAGATAAGCTGCATATCGCCGTACTCGATACCGTTATGAACCATCTTGACAAAGTGGCCTGCGCCGCCCTCGCCAACCCAGTCACAGCAGGGAGAGCCATCCTCAACCTTAGCGCATATTGCCTGGAAAATCGGCTTTACATACTGCCATGCTTCGGGTGAACCGCCCGGCATCATGCTCGGGCCGTGAAGAGCGCCCTCTTCGCCGCCGGAAACGCCGGTGCCGATGTAAAGAAAGCCCTTTGACTCAACATATTTGCAGCGGCGAATGGTATCCGGGAAATGAGAGTTTCCGCCGTCTATAATAATATCGCCCTCTTCGAGATAGGGAATAATCTTCTCGATGAAGTCGTCGACAGGCTGGCCTGCCTTAACCATCATCATTACCTTACGGGGCTTCTCAAGGTTAGCGCAAAGCTCCTCGATGGAATGAGCGCCGATGATATTCTTGCCCTTGGCTCTGCCGTTGATAAACTTATCAACCTTCTCGGTCGTACGGTTATAAACCGCAACGGTAAAGCCCTTGCTTTCCATGTTCATAACGAGGTTTTCGCCCATTACGGCGAGGCCTATAAGGCCGATGTCTGCTTTTTTCATTTGCTTTTCCTATTTCAAAAATGAAATGTCCTTTCATTATTTTTTACTGATTCAGCCAATCCGGCGACAAATTCATGCTCCCGTCATATAAACCGTCGAGAGCCGACTGATAGATTTCGCCAAAGCCGCATTCTTTGAAGCGCTCAATCCCTTCGGTCATGAAACGGCGCCAGCTCTCCTTCTCCTGCCCGGGAATTACAGGAAAGAAGTGAATGCCGTTTTGTCTCGCCGCTTCGCGGTCGCCGAACGCATCCCCGAGCATTAAAACACGCTCTTTATCATAGCCGCGGATAAGTTGCTTCACGGTATCGGTTTTTCTGCCGCTTTCCTGACCTTTAAGCGCTCCGACAAATCTGATAAGACCGTAATCGCTCCACTCGCCTGCAACTATCTTCTCAGGTGAGGTTGAAACCACGGCGATATCCGCAAATTCAAAAACCCGCTCAATACAACGCGTCGCTCCTTCAAACGGGGGCATTTCACAGCTCAACTCGGACAAAGCCTTATTGACGGCCTCAGACCACTCAAGAGCGGTTACGAGAGTCTTTTCGCCGGGATGGTATTCGATATACCGTTTGAGAGACGGTATACTCGGCTTATCCTCGCTCTCAAGCCATTTTTCAAGCTCTTTTAGCCCGGGAAAGCTAATGACCGCGTCAACGGCCTCCGCACGGCTTTCAATCATACGCAATGCTTTTACAAGCGAACGAAATCTGTTGGCACCGCGGAAGGCGGAATACAAATTCACATACTCCAGCGTTTCGGTGGCTGCGGAACAAATGCCGCCGAGTCCCCAGAAGCTGACAGTCAGCGGAATAAAGCACTTCCGGTGCTTAACGGTCATGGTGTCGAAAACGCATCCGTCGGAATCGAGCAGCACAAGATAACTCTTTTTTCCAGCTTTTTCACAAAAATGATTTGAAAAGATATTATCCGTTATACCGACCGTCTCCCTTCATTTCTGCGACAGCGTTTTCTCTGAAAATCAAACCAATTTATTATATTATTTAACCGGCCGTCTGTCAATACAAAATATACCTTTTTTCACAACAAAATAAGCCTGCGGAAATTGCTTTCCGCAGGCCGATAATCAATATTTTCTGACAATCTTCTTTGTAGTTGTCTTTTCGAACTCCTCGGTTCTGAAGGTAACCTTTTTGATATGCTTGTAATTCGGCAATTTATCGTTGACTGTATTCACTTCTTCCCTGATGAGCTTTTCAACCTGCTCTCTGCCGATTTTCTCCGTAACCTCCGGCTTGGGGAAAATCTCCGCCTGAAGGTAAGCCTCGTTGTCCTCGCTGTCCTTTACGGCAGACACGATAATCTCAGCAATATTCGGGCTCTCTGCGAAGTAGTATTCCATTTCCTCGGGATAAATGTTTTTACCGTTTTTCAGTACAATTATGTTCTTTTTGCGTCCGGTAATAAACAGTCTGCCCTTTTCGTCGATTCTTCCGATATCGCCGGTCAGGAACCAGTCGCCGTCAAACGCCTCTTTTGTCGCTTCGGGGTTCTTATAATATCCCATCATTACATTTTTTCCGCGGACAAGTATCTCGCCCTCTCCGTTTTCGTCGGGGGACTTAATCTTAATTTCGCATTCCGGTATTACTATTCCGCAGGAGTAAGAGTCGTAGAAATAATCACGGTTAACGCAAACGAGAGGAGAGCATTCCGTGATTCCGTATCCGGTGAGGACCTCTATTCCGATATCGTCGAAAAATTCGGCTATATACGGCTTGAGCGGGGCTCCTCCGCATATAAAGCGGGTGAGGTTGCCGCCGAAGTTGGAATATATGCTCTTGAAGAGTTTCCGGCGAACGTCGAGGCCTGCCGAGCGCAGCTTTTTGCTGACCGCAATCAGCTTGCGCAGCATCTTATCCTTGCCGCCTTCCTCAGCCTGAGCCCATATTCTGTTGTAAATTGTTTCTACAAACAGCGGCACGACGAGAATATCATACGGCTTGTAGAGCTTCATGTTGCTGACAAACATTCTTAAGCTTTCGTTTATGCAAATAGTGCGTCCCTTGACAAGGTAGCATATCTGCATTGAGCTTTCGTAAGCGTGATGGTACGGAAGCACCGAAAGGCAATTGGAGTGAATATGCATGTTTTTGAGTGCATTGCTGAAATCGGCACAGATATTGCGCTGAGAAAGCATTACGCCCTTGCTGACACCGGTAGTGCCGGATGTAAACAGAATGGAAGTGAGCGCCTCCGGATCTATTCTCAAATCAATGTAGCTGCGGTCGCCGTTTGACATAAGCTCGGCACCGCGCGCCTTGAGCTGATTGACAGAGCTGTATCCGTCAACAGGCTTATCGTCAAGTATAAATACCTTTTCAACACGCGGCAGCTTGTCCAATATACCCTTGAGCTTCTCGAAATAGTTGCTGCCTACAAAGACAAAGCTTACGTCGCCGTCATTCATAACATGAGTCAGACCCTCGGGTGGGAGTTCGCGGTCGACGGGCACCAGAACGGCGTTTGAAGCCATTACAGCGTGATATACACTAATCCATTCGTAGCTGTTATCTCCGAAAACTGCCACGTGCCTGTCTGCCATGCCTTCGCTCAAAAGAGCGGTGCCGAGTGCATTGATTTCATTAAAAAACTGCGTATAAGTTACAGAGCAGACCCTGTTTTCGCGCTTGAACATATAAGCAACCTTATCGTCATACTCTTTTGCGCAGAAGTTGAGCAGCTCCTTTGTGGTGGAAAAGTTTTTCTCTTGGTAATAAGGATAATTTGAATCTTGCCTCTTCATATTTTGCCTCTTCATATTACTCTCCTTTATATGTAATCACTGGTTTATTTTTTTCATAACAGGCTTTCCTTCCCGGAACACCGTGATATACTTGAGACCCATATCAGAAAGCAGACAGAGCGCTCTTTCAATATCACGGCCGCAGTCCCCGGTATTATGCGCGTCGGAACCGACGGTAATCATTTCCCCGCCGAGCTCAAGATATCGCGAGACGATATTCATGGGGGGCAACGTATCCGAAAGGCCCTGCCGGTAACCGGACGTATTTACCTCGAGGGCAATACCGTATTCAATAAGCTTTTTGAATATTTCATCGAGAATATCGCGCTTGGTATCAAAGGTCGCTATATCTCCGTAGCCGTGAGCTGTAAAATACCTTCTGGGATATGAAATATGCCCGAGGGTATTTATTCTGCCTCTGCCCCACTCGACAAGCTCAAGAGTTTCGACAAAGTAGTTATCCCACACCTGAACGAGGAAATCACGGTCTGCGCTGTCGTAATCTATGAAGTACGGGTCGATGGTATCGCGGTTGTTGTGAAGCGAGCCGATGACAAATTCAAAGGGATACTTAATAAGGAATTCCCGCGACGGTATGTCACGCTGGGTGGCCTGGCCGAGCTCTGTCCCAAACAGTACCTCCAGCCTGCCCTTATATCTTTCCTTTGACTCGAGAACCTCGCGGTAAACCGCGTCAAAATTGGTGGCATCCCAGCCGCTGTCCTCGTCGTAATTTATTTCATGATGGTCGGTTATGGCTATTTCCGAAAGACCCGCCTCAAGCGCCGCGCGGCAAACGGCGTCTACGGAATTATCATGCGTTTTGTCGCCGTCAAAGGAATACTTTGTGTGCAGATGATAATCAACCTTATACAATGCTTTATCTTCCTTTCAGCAGTCCGTAAAGAATGACGCTTGCGTCAAAAGTGCTTTTTTCGGTGAACAGCAGGTTTATTTCGTGCCGAGCGGCTGTTTCGGCGAGCGCGGACGGCGGACTCGAAGTCTCAGTAAGTACAACGGCGGACAAGCCGAGTAATTTTGCAACGGCAAGCGTATTTTCATGTGCCATAACAGTGACGAGCACATCGCCGCAACCAGCGTGCGCCATTATATCCGAAAGAAGATCGCCGGAATAAACGCCGCTGATTTTTTTATCCGGGGAGGCGGCGGTACAAGAGCAGAATTCGCCCGTGCCAATCAATTCAGCCACCGTCATACACCGCACCGTCCAAAAATAAATTTACATAATTATATCACTTTTAAATCGTCAAATCAAGAAAAAACCGACCGAAAATCATCGGTCGGCAAAACAAAAAAGCAAATATCCTTATATCATTTTATGCATAATACTTTTTCAGTTTTTTAAACATTGTCATAATCGGCCGGTAAAGAACGAGACATATCACAAAATTGCCGACGCCGTGCGCAACATCGAACCATATTCCGCTGACAAAGTAGGAAAAAGCGAAACTCGGCCCGAAAGACGGGATAAATACATACATGACTGAGCAAAGAGCCCCGAACAGCAATCCGAAAGCTCCCGACACAGCCGCAAAGAGAAGCGCGCTGTCAAACCGTCGAAGCAGTCTGACTGCCAATACAAGGATAAACCAGATATAGATGTAATTTATACTCCACAGTCCGAACGGATAAATCATGCACTCGGTAGCCACAAAAACCGCAACTATCGCATATACTCTGCGCCCCTGAGTAAGCGAATAGATAACGATTAAGAAACTGACGAGCTCGACATTCGGAACAAACGAAAGCGCGAGCTTTGAAACCGTCAGCAAAGCCGAGAGCATCGCCGCTACTATAACCGACCTGACGATGTTTTTCATCCTATTGTGTAGGTAAGCTCATAAGATTCGCCGTCGGCTATCTCGGTATCGGCGGCGCCTGTCATCAGCATTGTACCCGACTTGGTTATGCACCACCACGAGCCGTTCGCGTTATAATCCGCCGCCTCGCCGTCTACGCTCATTATCATTCCGTTTTCCTGAGAAATGAGCTTCTCGCCGTCCAGCGCGTCCATCAGGTTGTCGGCGGTCGTCACAATGCTGAAATCCTTTGTACTGCCGTCGGCGTGAGTCACCTTGACATTGATAGTGATTTTCTGCTCGTCATTCTGCTCTGCGGTTTTGTTTTCCGCCGTCGTCTGCTCAGCCGTCTTTTCCGGCTCTGTCGTCTGCTTATCGGAGCATCCGACAAAAGCAAGCATTGACAAAACCATTGTCAGAGCAAGCAATAACGACAAAATTCTGCTTGTTGTGTTTCTTTTCATTTTTTCTTCGGATTTGCTGTGCAAATCCTTCACCTTTCCTTTTAGATTTACGATACCGACTGTTGCGCACGAAAAGAAAAGGTATTCTCGGGCGTTTGCCCACAACCAATTACTCGTGGTGTTTCATGCGTTCAATTCCGAGGGCGCGTACGGAATACGGCAAGCAAGTCTTCCGACTGGAGTTCATCGGCGCGTTCACCTTCCCGGGAGCAAGCCCAGTGGCATACAGAACGCGTCTCACTGTCACGGCGACGAGTTCGCACGGGATTCTCACCCGTTTCCTTATTAAAGCACGGCATTACACTGCGCTGCTTGCCTGTCATGTATCCCGTAAATTTTACCACAAATAACTGTAAAGGTCAATCATATAAGACCATGATCTATCAGCTCTTTAACTAATTTTTTCCTGTTTTCAGCCGTCATTTCGCACATCGGCAGTCTCACCTCGTCCTGACACAGCCCCATTTCGGCAAGAGCTGTTTTAACCGGAATCGGATTTACTTCGATAAACATCATTTTCATCAGGGAGTAATACTCACTCTCTGTTTTTGCGGCGCCGCGGCAATCTCCCGTCAGAAATGCGTGGCAAAGCTCCGACATAATATCCGGAATAATATTTGACACCACCGATATCACACCCTTGCCTCCGAGCGACATTAGCGGAAGCGCGAGATCGTCATTGCCGGAATAGACGGCAAAATCATCGCCGCACATCGAGATTATCCGTGCCGCCTTTGAGACATCGGGGCTTGCCTCCTTGAGCGCGACAATGTTTTCATGTTTCGACAGCAGCTTAACCGTTTCCGGCTTGATATCTACACAGGTACGCGTCGGAACATTATACATTATCACCGGAACAGAGCTTGCATCCGCCACCGCGTGATAGTGGCGTACAAGCCCCGAGTCGGTCGCCTTGTTGTAATAGGGCGTAACCACGAGAGCGGCATCGGCGCCGGCTTTTGCCGCGGCAACGGTTCTCTTGACGGCAATGCTGGTATCATTGCTTCCGGTGCCGGCTATAAGCGGCACCCGTCCGGCTACCGTGTCCGCCGCAAAAGATATCACCTGCGATTGTTCGTCGCCGGACATTGTCGCCGCCTCTCCCGTAGTTCCGCAGACGACAAGCGCGTCCACTCCCGCGCTGATGTTATACTCAATCAGCCGCTTGAGCGACTTATAATCAACCTCACCGTCCGAAAACGGCGTTACCAGCGCCGTTGCACAGCCGGTGAAGACAGTTTTTTTCATACTGTTTTCCAACCTTTCATTATTTTTTGCCTTTGGTCTATTATATGAATTTTCTTTTCCCGCCGACAAAGCGCAATAGACTTAAAACTCAAATTAATGTCTGCAAAAATGCAAAAAAGGTTGAATAATGGCTTGCTATGTTATATAATAATGTAGATATAGAAAAATCACGCTTTTTTGCGTTTTCAAGGATGAAATATAATGTCAGAGACAAGACAGCCCGACTTCTATTCACTCAAAAGCACATACTTCTACGATCTTCCGGAGCAGTTGATTGCGCAGCATCCGGCCTGCCCTCGTGACAGCGCGCGGCTTTTGATCTGCCGCCGTGACGGAACGCTCGAGGATAAAGTATTTTCCGATATAATCGATTACCTCCTGCCCGGCGATGTACTGGTAGTCAACAAATCCAAGGTTATACCCGCCCGGCTTTATATGCACAACGGCAACGGCACTGAAATAGAGCTCGTATTACTGCGCGATTTGGGCGGCGACCGGTGGGAATGTCTGTCACGCCCGGGGAAAAAAACAAAGATCGGCGTGACGCTCTACAGTGCCAACGGCAGTCTGACAGGCACCGTTGAAGACATAGTCGAGGGAGGAAACCGGATAATAAAATTCGACTATCCAAAAAGTGAGACCTTCTATGCGGTTCTCGACCGCATAGGAAACATGCCCCTTCCGCCGTACATAACGGAAAAGCTAAGGGATAAAAGCGAATACCAGACGGTATATGCGGAGGTAAACGGTTCTGCCGCCGCTCCTACCGCCGGGCTTCATTTCACCGACGAGCTGCTCGACAGAATTAAAGCCAAGGGCGTTATTATTGCCCCAGTAATTCTTCACGTCGGGTTGGGGACCTTCCGACCGGTCAAGGAGGAAAACATCAAAAACCACGTAATGCACAGCGAGTATTTCCAAGTGCCGCAGGAAACTGCCGATGCCGTAAATCTTGCAAAGTCCGAAAACAGGCGCGTTATCGCCGTGGGAACGACTTCCCTGCGCACCCTTGAGGGCGCAGCAACAGAGGGCGGACGTCTTCCGGCGGCATCCGGCGACACATCGATTTTTATTCACCCGGGATATAAATTCAAGCTGACTGACGCACTTATAACCAATTTTCACCTTCCGGAAAGCACGCTTATCATGCTGGTTTGCGCGCTCTACGGCTACGACGCAACAATGGCGGCATATCGCCACGCCGTACAAAACAAATACAGATTTTTCTCGTTCGGCGACGCCATGTTTATTTCGGACAGATGAGCAATAAGGCAGTAATAATAACCGGTCCGACAGCAAGCGGTAAAAGCTCTGCCGCTCTCTGTGCGGCGAAAAAGCACAACGGCGTCATAATATCCGCCGACTCCATGCAGATATACCGATCAATGGACATCGGCTCGGCAAAGCCGACTGCTGAAGAAACAGCTTGCGTCGAGCACAGAATGATAGATATCCTCGATATCGGCGAGCAATATTCGGTTGCCGACTACAAGCAGCGTGCAGAGCGCGAAATCGCCTCCGTGCTTTCCTCGGGCAGACTTCCGATAATTTGCGGAGGCACAGGACTGTACATCGACGCCCTCTACTACAACAATGAATATTGTCAGTTCGACTGTCCTCCCGAGATCCGCGAGAGTCTGACAGCCGAACTCCGGTGCATTGGCGGCGAGGCAATGCTCAAAAGGCTGGCCGCCGTTGATCCCGAAAGCGCGGCAAAGCTGCATCCGAAGGATCACAAGCGGATTGTCCGCGCACTGGAAGTTTACTATGCAACCGGAAGCACACTGACCGAATTTAACGCGCAATCCCGAAACAAACAGTCTGAGTACGATTTTCTAAACATAGTACTGTGTTTCCGCGACCGCGAAAAGCTATATGAACGCATCAATTCCCGCGTAGATAAAATGGTTGCCGACGGACTGATCGAAGAAACTAAGCGGCTGATAAGCCAAGGGCTTCTCGAGAGCGCTACCGCTTCGCAGGCTATAGGCTACAAGGAGCTGTGCGGATATCTTTCGGGAAACGAAACGCTGGAAGAGGCGCTCGAACTGCTCAAGCGCCGCACCCGCAACTATGCGAAGCGTCAGATTACCTGGTTTAACCGCTACACCGATGCGGTTCGTATATATAAAGACGAATGTGAGGATGTCGACGACGCTGTCGAACGCGAAATTACCCATTTTTTAAATAAAGGATAACGCGATGAAAACAAACAGGATACTGAAAAGTCTGCTGATTATCGCACTGTCTGTAATGCTCATCATTTACACGACGGTACAGCTGTTAACCACTTTTTCCACAAATGTCGAGTACGAGTCTGCGGGACTTGCTACAATCGAGGAGAAGCTCGAACTCAAAGGCTATATTATGCGAAACGAAAAGGTGCTGACTTCTGCCGCGAGCGGCGTCACCTATTACATAGTGGATGAAGGCGAAAAGGTCGCTGTTAAAACCCCTGTGGCACAGATATACGCCTCTGTCGATCAACTCGATCTGAAAAGCAGAATATCAGTTATCGACAAAAAGATTTCACTGCTTCAGAACAGCGAGGTGGATCAAAGCTATCTCACCGCCGACATTTCCAAGATCGACGAAAAAATAGAAAAAGGCTTAACCGAACTGAAAAGCTCGATTATCAACAATCAGCTTACTCTGACACTTCAGAAAAAAAGCACTCTGCTGACGCAGATAAACCGACGACTGCTTATGACAAGCGCGGGCAGTAATTATGAGGCCCGAATAGCCGAACTGCAAAGCGAGAAAGCGCGGCTGACAAAACAACTGACCAGCATTCTTGAAACGACATACGCCCCCATGCCGGGATATTTTTCGGCAGATGTCGACGGCTACGAGGAGGCTTTTTCCATAGACAAGCTGGACACTCTCGATCTTGCAGCCTTTGACGAAATGACCGCATCCGAAAAGGCGGATACCACGAACGCAGTCGGCAAAATCATTACCGATTACAACTGGTACGCCCTTTGCCCTACCGATAAGTACTCGGCATCCGAATTTGACGTCGGCGCGACATACAGTCTCCGATTTCCTTTTTCCTCCGACGCAAAATTCGACGCAACGCTGTATAAAAAGATTGCCTCCACCGACTCTGATGAGGTGGTACTGGTATTCAGCACAAACTACATGACCGAAGACTTCAACTATGTGCGCGAGCAGACGGTTGAGGTTATAAGAAATGAATATACGGGACTGAGAATACTCAAGACGGCGCTCAGAAAAATCGACGACACCGAGGGAGTATATGTACTTCAGGGAAACACTGTTGTATTCAAAAAGGTCGACAGGATATATGAAAACGAGGGCTACTACCTGGTAGACACAAAGTCGCCCGGCGAAGAGGGCGCTTCCAAATACCTGTCAATGTACGATTCGGTTATAACTGGCGGCAAGAATCTCTATGAAGGGAAGATAATAGAATAATGCTTACTGAAGAAAGAAAAAAAGAGATCAAAACAAATATCGACAGAATTAAGTCGGAAATGGCGCAGGCCAAGGAAAAAAGTCCGTACGGACAGGATACCGTACTTCTCGCCGCCACCAAGACACGAACGGCTGAGGAAATCAACTATGCAATAGAATGCGGTATAACGAGAATAGGCGAAAACCGAGTTCAGGAAATGCTGGAGCGTTACGATGATATAAACCGAGACAAGGTCGCCTTTGATTTTATCGGAGCGCTTCAAACCAACAAGGTCAAATATATTATCGACAAAGTCGACATGATACAATCGGTCGACCGTCTCGAGCTAGCGCGCGAAATAGACCGTCAGGCCAAAAAGCACAATCTCGTGATGGATATACTTGTCGAAATCAATATAGGCGGCGAACAGTCCAAGTCCGGAATAGCTCCAGAAGACGCAGAAAGCTTCATAAGAGAAATATCGTCTTTTGAGGGTATAAAGATAAAAGGTTTGATGTCAATTCCGCCTATTTGCACCGACATTGACAAACAAAAGAATTATTTTAAAAAAATAATGAATATTTTTATTGACATTTCTGCAAAAAAAATAGATAATGTAGATATGAGTATTTTGTCGTTCGGAATGTCGGACGATTATATGCTCGGTATCGAATGCGGATCGACAATGGTAAGAGTCGGCACCGCGATATTCGGTGCGAGAGATTACACAAAAAAACAAATGAATTAAAATATACGGAGGATACAATAATGGGATTTAAGGATGCACTGAAGAATCTGATGTACGGTCAGGAGCCTGAGGACGAATTCGAAGGCAACGGTTTTGAGGATGACAACGACGAATACTACGAAGACGATGTTGCTCCCAAGGATGCTCCCAAGGCATCGCCTGCAGCGCCCGCTCGTCCGTCGAATGTCAGCGTTACATCCGGCAATTCTATAGAGATGAAGGTCGTTAAGCCCGAGAAGCTTGAAAGCGTTACTCAGATTTCCGACTATCTTCTTGACAGAAAGACCGTTTTGCTTAACCTCGAGGAAACAAATAAAGAGACTGCACGCAGACTTATAGACTTTTTGAACGGTGTTGCGTATGCCATCAACGGCAACCTCAAGAAGGTAGCTAACAACACATACGTTATCACTCCCAACAACGTAGAGGTTTCGGGAGAACAGCTTCGTGAATCACAGGAGAAGGCTGACTTATTCTGATAAGCCGCTCCGCACGGAGGTAGCTTTCCTTGCGTTATATAGTTTATTTCATCGTCAACGGAGTCTGGTTCCTTTTGGAGCTGTTGATTCTGCTGATGGTCGGACGGGCCGTATTGAGCTGGTTGCCGCTGGACGAGGATTCGGCGATATTCAGATTTCTCTATACCGTTACCGAACCGTTAGTCGTTCCGGTAAGGATGTTGCTCGAGCGGTTTTCGTTCTTTAGGGACTCGCCGCTCGACATTTCCTATGCCATAACGATGCTGTTACTGTTTCTGCTTCAGGAGCTTTTACCGGCAGTCCGTATTTAGCGACCCGAGAGGTTTACTAATGATAGCACCCCACGAAATCAAAGAAAAAGAATTCACAAAAGCCGTAAGAGGCTATAATACTACCGAGGTAGATGAGTATATCGATTTTCTCATCGACAAATACACCGAGCTTTACAAGTATTCCGCAGAGTTGGAGCAAAAGCTGAATTCCGTCAAGGCGAAATACGATGAGCTGTCTGACGATGAGGAATCGATAAGAAGCGCCATTCTGAAAGCTCAGAAGCTCGGCGAAGCAATAGTAAACAATGCAAAAACGGAAGCGGACAACATCGCCGCGACTGTGGACTCCAGATGCGATGAGGTAATCCGGAAGGCAAAGGATAAGCTGGACGCCGAACGAGAGAGTCTGCGCGAGCTGCGCCGTTGTACCGATGAATTCAAGCAAAAGCTCTATGATGAATATGTCGCACATCTCAAGATGATAAAAGAGATGGATTTCGGAGATGTTGAGAATACCGATAACGACATACCAACCGATGAACAGCTTGAAGAAGCCGGTAAGAGCGCTGCCGGTAATACGAAGGAAAAGGTTAAGCGTGCAGCAGCGTCGGTTGACGACGATGACATACTCGCCAACTGATTGTTCCGGATACAAGTTTTACAAGCATTTTGCGCCGGTACTTTTATCGGCGCATCATTTTTGTCGTCCGACGGCAGTTACGGAGGGATGTGAAGCCGTGTTTGCAATAATTATTATTCTCATAGTGCTTATCGACCAGTTCAGTAAGCTCGCGGTTGTCGCAAAGCTCGCCGGTAATCCGCCGTTTGTTATAATCGACGGTGTTTTTGAATTGCTGTATCACGAAAACAAGGGCGCGTTTCTCGGTTCGTTTTCAGACAACAGATGGGTATTTATGATAATTTCGACGGCGGCAATAATCGCTATGCTGGTGTATCTGATACTCAACCGAAAATCCGACAGACTGCTTGCAGTCGCCCTGTCATTTCTCATAGGGGGCGGCATCGGGAACATGATAGACCGTTTCCGTCTCGGATATGTAGTGGATTTTCTCTATGCAAAGTTCATTGACTTCCCCGTTTTCAATATTGCGGACAGCTTTATTACGGTAGGTGCAGGCCTTCTGATCATATATATGATACGTCTTGAAATAGCTGAACGGAAAGCTAAAAAAGCACGGTCGGATTCCTGCCGGGAGGACATTTCAAAAGACAATGACAAATGATTATAATGATTTTCCGGATTCAGAATTAACCGATAAGTTTTATTCCTTCTCCGTGCCGCAGGAGCGGAACGGCAATCGGCTCGACGCATTTCTATGCACCGTCTCCGAGCTGTCGCGCAGCCGTATATCGGCTCTTATCGATGACAGCCGGGTTTTCGTAAACGGTTGTGCCGAAAAAAAAAGCTATAAAGTCAAAACAGGCGACTCTGTCGAGCTGATATGTCCTCCGCCGGCTGATATCGAGGCCAAACCGGAGGATATACCCCTTGATATAGTATACGAAGACGACGACCTGCTTGTGGTCAACAAAGCCAGAGGCATGGTGGTACATCCCGCACCGGGCAATTATAACGGAACGCTTGTCAATGCTCTCTTGTGGCACTGCAGGGACAGTCTCTCCGGAATTAACGGCAAAATAAGACCCGGTATAGTCCACCGCATTGATAAAAATACAAGCGGTTTACTGATTGTTGCTAAAAACGATACGGCGCACATAGGCCTGGCTGAGCAGATAAAAAACCACTCATTTGAGAGAAAATACCAGGCTTTGATTTACGGAGCTCCCGACAGTGACGAGGGACGAATAGACTATCCCATCGGCAGAAGCCTGAAGGACAGGAAGAAGATGGCCGCATTTAATGAAGCGACGCCAAATACCAAGGATGCGCACACTCTCTACCGCGTGCTGAAGCATTTTAACGGCTACTCATTAGTAGAGGTTACGCTTCTGACCGGCAGGACGCATCAGATACGGGTTCATTTTTCCCGTATCGGGCACCCGGTAGTCGGCGACGATCTATACGCTGTCAACAGAAAGGATTTCGGGCTCAAAGGACAGTGTCTGCACGCCATGACGATCGGATTTGTTCACCCGATGACCGGACAAAAAATGTACTTCACCTCTCCCCTGCCGGATTACTTCAAAGAAACCATTTCAAAAATAGAAAAGCTATAAGGATCAATATGGGAAAATTCAGCGACCTGATAATCGTTTCCGATCTTGACGGCACCTTTTTCGGAACAAACGGCGAATTGCTGCAGGTCAACCTCGATAAAATTGAATATTTTAAAAGCGAAGGCGGACTTTTTACTTTTGCGACCGGCAGAGACGTGCCCGCAGTAGACACGCTGATACCCAACGCCGCTGATATTGTCAATCTTCCGGCGATACTCTCCAACGGTTCGTTCATATATGATTTCCGCAAACGCGAAAAGCATTGCGAACGCTGTATATCAATTCCCGACTTCAAACCGTTTATTACCGATATAATCACACGGTTTCCGGATGTCGGTGTAAGAATAGGCATTCGCGAGCCGCAGGGCTTTTTCTGTCCCAATTATACAGAACTGCTGTCGAAGGAACTCGCGCCGTTCAAAAAATACACTTATGTTTTAAGTATTGACGAAATGCCTCAGCAATACTGGTATAAAGCCGTCTTGATTGCGGATTGCGGCCGTATAGACGAGGTCAAAGCGTATATAGATACCCTCGACACTTCTATGTTTACTATATTCAAATCCAGCCCTATGTTGCTTGAGGTGCTTTCCTGCGACGCAACAAAGGGAAAGCAGCTGTCAAGCCTTAAGCGATATATAAACAACCTGAATGCAAAATGCATAGGCGTAGGCGATTACGACAACGATTTTGAGCTATTGTCCATGGCGGATATTACCGCCAGCCCCGAAAACGCCGTAGATAAAATCAAAAACATTTCGGATATTCACCTCTGCCACCATACGGATGGTGCAATAGCCGATTTGATAGATATACTCGATAAAAACAAAACCGTATATACATAAGGAGGACTGTACAAATGGATACAGCAAAAAAGCAGGAACTTGCAAAAGTTGCCGCAAAAATCAGACTCGGTGCTCTTGAGGCTGTTTACAGCGCTAACTCAGGTCATCCCGGCGGATCACTTTCTATAGCGGATATTCTCGCATATCTCTATTTCGACAAGATGAACATTGATCCCAAGGATCCGAAAAAAGCCGACCGAGACAGATTCGTTCTTTCTAAGGGTCACACCTGCCCCGCAGTTTATGCTGCGCTCGCAAACAGGGGTTATTTCTCAACCGATTTACTCAAGACCTTCAGACATTCCGACAGCATACTTCAGGGACATCCTGATATGAAGCATATCCCGGGCATTGATATGTCGACAGGTTCACTCGGCCTCGGTATCTCGGCGGCATGCGGTATGGCTAAGTCGGCAAAAATCTCCGGAGACAGCTACCGTGTATATTCAATAATGGGCGACGGCGAGCTTGAAGAGGGTCAGTGCTGGGAAGCTGCTATGTTTGCCGCACACTACGGTCTCAATAATCTCTGCGTATTCGTCGATTTCAACGGATTGCAGATTGACGGCGATATTACAAAGGTTATGAATCCCACTCCCATCGATAAGAAGTTTGAGGCATTCGGCTGGAACGTTATAGTTATCAACGGTCACGACTTTGATGAGATCGAAGCAGCTGCAAGTGCCGCAGACAAGAGCGACAAGCCCACGGCTGTTATCTGCAAGTGCATAAAGGGCAAGGGAGTTTCCTTCATGGAAAACGAAGCGGCATGGCACGGAAGTGTACCGAACGCTGAGCAGTATGAGCAGGCAGTAGCCGAGCTTAAGGCAGCACTCTAATTTGACCGAAAGGAAGTAAAGAAAATGAGTTTAAAGAAAATATACGAGGTCGGCAAAAAGATTGCCACCCGCGAAGCATACGGCGCCGCGCTCGCCGAATTCGGAGCTGAATACGACATTGTTGTACTTGACGCTGACCTCTCCAAGTCAACAAAGACAGCTGATTTCAAGAAGAAGTTTCCAGAAAGATTTGTAAACTGCGGTATTGCCGAAGGCAATATGATGGCTGTTGCCGCAGGTATGGCGACAACCGGCAAAACCGTATTTGCAAGCTCCTTTGCTATGTTTGCCGCAGGACGCGCTTTTGAACCCATACGCAATGCAATCGGTTACCCGCATCTCAATGTGAAAATAGGTGCAACCCACGCCGGTATCACGGTCGGTGAGGACGGTGCTACACATCAGTGCTGTGAGGATATCGGACTTATGAGAACAATACCGGGTATGGTAGTCATAAACCCGGCCGATGCCGCTGAAGCAAGAGCCGCAGTTTACGCCGCTATCAACTTCAACGGTCCTGTTTACATGAGATTCGGCAGACTTGCGGTACCGGTTATATTTGACGAAGACAACTACGATTTTGAAATCGGCAAAGGCATTCAGCTTGCTGAGGGCAAGGATGTCACCATCGTCGCCACCGGTATCGAAACCGCTGAAGCTCTTGAAGCTAAGAAGATACTCTCTGCAGAAGGCATTGACGCCGGTGTAATTAATATTCACACCATTAAGCCTATCGACAAGGATATACTCGTCCGCGCCGCAGAAAAGACAGGCTGCATTGTTACCGCCGAGGAGCACAATGTAATAGGCGGTCTCGGAAGCGCTGTTTGTGAAGCGCTCAGCGAGACCCGCCCCGTTCCGGTCATAAGAATCGGCGTTCAGGATGTCTTCGGAAAATCAGGCAAGGCAACCGAGCTCATCAAGGAATTCGGTCTTGACGCCGCATCAATTGCCGAAGCCGCAAAGAAAGCGATTTCCCTTAAAAAGTAAAACTGAGCATATAAATGCCCCGGACGGTAATACCGTCCGGGGCATTCGTTTTTTCGATTATATTCTAAAATTTACATTAAGCTATCCTATTGGGTCTGACTTGACTGTTCCCGCACCTGTCCGCCTTAAAGCTCAGTTATTAACAATACTATGGAACGGAGACAATCACGCCGTCTTTTACGGTAACATTGTTTTCTCCCTGAGCGAGGGAATAACGAACATTATTTATATAGGTATCGGTCGCTTCAGGCAAGGTATATATCGCGCTTCCCTGCAGCAATCCGTCTGAAAAAGTACCGCTGATACAACTGCTGTCAGGATAGGTTATCTTTCCTTTGCCTTCGCACTTGCCGTTTTTGACTGAGCCCTCATAACGGCTGCCGTCCGGGTATAACACTATTGCGTTATCGTCATTCGGAAGATCTCCGGAAAACTCGCCCGTGTAGACATATTTTTCCTCCACGGTCAAAGTTCCGCTGACTATGGAATCATCCTTAAACTCTCCCTCGAACACACGGCCGTCGGGCATTGTAAGTTTGCCGTTTCCGGCTCTCTTATCCTCCGAAAAACTGCCCTCGTACACGGTTTCATCGCTCCATATATAAATGCCGTATCCCGACTTCTTACCGTCTGTCAGCATTCCTTGGTACAAATCTCCGTTGTTATACTCTACCTTACACTCGCCGACAATTTCGCCCGAAGAAAAGGTCGCCTCTATCCGTGTGCCGTTCTCATAGGTAAAGCTACCCTCGCCGTCGGCAACGTCATATGTTCCCTTTGCGCACGAGACAAAGGAAAGGACGACTATCGACGCTATAACGGCAAATACTGCCCGTTTCTTCATTTAATAAGCTCTAAAAGCCGGTTCTTTTCAACAAGCCCAATGCTCTTTTTATACACATCGCCGTTTTTGAAAACAATAACCGTGGGGATGCTCATAACATTATACTTTATGGCAAGCTCGGGCTGTTCATCGACATTTATCTTGCCTACCGTGTACTTATCGGAGTCGAGCTCCTCGTCCAGCTCCTGAATTGTAGGCGCCAGCATACGGCAGGGGCCGCACCAGCTTGCCCAAAAGTCCACCAATACCGTCTTTGTACTGTTGAGCACAACTTCTTCAAAGTTATCTTTTGTTATATTTACTTCCATATTATTACATTCCTTTCATCGCGTTGATTTACAGATTAAACAGGTCTATACGGATATTATTCAAAGCGAAAGTCGTTATTATTCCCGATATGCCCAAAATCGGCTTGTATTTGCGATATGCGACGATTTGGATCCGGCACAGGTTTTGTTAATCCGACACAAAAAGCCGTTTTTCGCGCATTATTTGACGCATATCGAGTATTATCAACTGCATCTAAATTTTACAACAATATAAATCAATAGTCAAGCCTTAGTAAGTGCAAAAAGTCGGAGCAGATACATCTGCTCCGACTTTACTGATATCATATTACTTAAAGAATCTGTCTGTGCCGTACTGATAAAGGAATGTAAGCTTTGTCTCGAACCAAGAGTCGGTCTTAATACCGTTGCCGGCATAGTAGAAATAAAGCGCTCCCTGCGAATTATCCGGCACTATGTTGCACAGTACCTCATATATCGCCTGCTTAGTCATACTGTCGGCCGGCTTAACGCCTCTGTAATAGTTCTTGATTGTCGTGAACTGATTAGGCGCGGTAAGAACTCCAGAAATGGTATTGGGGAACTTACTTGACTTAACCCGGTTGATTACAACATGAACAACCGCTCTCAACTGCTCTAAACTCGTGCCTCCTGCTTCACCCTGTACCACATAGCAGAGCATCTGATACTCGTCGCGGCTGATAGGCACCACGGTCGGCAAATCAAAAACATCATTTGACTGCGATGCGTCTGAAGCCGCTGTAGTAGCAGTAGTAGTCTGAGCTTTTGTAGTTGTCGTAACCGGCGCGGTCGTCGTTGCAGGCGCCGCCGTAGTTGTTTTTTTCTTTTTCTTTGTAGTAGTTTGCGCCGAAGCAGACTCGGTTGTAGTGACTTGTTCAGATGCGGATGTAACCGTTTCGGTAATTACTTCGTCTTCAATATATACCGGAAGGTTCTGCTGAGGATAAAGTACTTCCCTGTTCAGCTCCTCTGCCTCATCGCTCTCCTTATCAGAGTTCGGTTCGGTAACAATTACGAAATTGACCTGCTGCTGAAGCAACGCATGAGGAGCATCGCTGCAAAAATCAACTCCGGTTGTAAGAGGAAGTACATTTAGGGAATCAACAGTCTCGGGGTCAGCCTTTGTTTCCACACGACCACCGACGAACAAGACGCTTACCGCCGAGAATATCAGACATGATGCCAATAAACCGGCACCTGTGATTCTCTTGATAGATCTCATATAGAATAGTTCTCCTGATTTGCTGTATGCGTCGGTCCACATATTGCGAACCGTGTTGTATTATACTAAAAACGCGAAGTTTTGTCAAATTTACTCCCACCGAAAGGGTCAAAATACGGCTTTTTAGGGCTGATTTTTCCCACTTTTTGTCATTTTTGACGTTTTTATAAATCACTGATTTTTCTTGATATATCAACGGTTTTCAGCCGACGATGCCATATTATTGCCAGTTATTGGCACATTTAGTGATTTTTATGAACTTTACTATATCACTTTTCAAATAATTCAAATCCAATTGTCGCTGTTGCACAAAACACGAGTTTGATTATGCCTGAAACGGGGGATTTACTCGAAATATCAATAATTAACCAGCTGAAATCAATCAATTACTTACCAAATTATAGTCACAAAGCCGCCGTTTTATTCGTAAAAACGAAATAATTTGTCCTCCCTTCATTATATGCAGACCCACAATATATTGTGTATATGTCAATATATAATAGGAAGAGTTTTTAATAATTAAAAAAGCCGGCATCCTTTCGGATGCCGGCAAAATGCCAAACAGAGTTATTACTTATTATCGTCCTGTGTCTTTTGGTCTTCTGAGGTATTTGCTTCGGGCTTCTCTTCGTCCTTATTACCGTCTTCGGGTTTATCACCTGCAGGCTTGCTGTCAGCAGGTACTGCACCCTTTTTCTTTTTCTTGACTATAATTACCGCCGCAACTGCCGCAGCAACTACTACAGCCGCGATTATGCCTATTATGAGACCGACATTGGAGCCGTCTTCATCCTTAGCTGCAGTGTCAGCCTTCTTTGTGGTCGTGATGTCTCTGATTTTAGCGGTGGTTCTGCTGGTCGACGCCGTCGAAGTGTTGCCGGTGGTGGTAGTTGTAACCGTTTGCATAGTAGTGGTAGTGGTTGTTGTAGTTACAGTAGTTACATTTTCTACTACTGCGCCCTCGCCGAGAGCGGAAATATCAGTCTCGCCGGTAAAAGTATGGTTGGCAAGCCATTCCTTTTCAAGCTTGTCATCAGCATCGCTCGGCATGGACGGGCTCTTAAGTGCGTCGTCGCGGCTGATAGCGCAGGTTGTATCAAATACATAAATCGCATCTATAAGGAATACAAGACCCTTTG
>JAQXGK010000075.1 GCA_029006345.1 Bacillota bacterium | reverse complement strand
CGCGGCGATAATATGGCCTATTATCATTGAACAGCTTCTGATGGTATTTATGGGCATGGCTGATACATTTATGGTGTCGAGCGCCGGAGACGAGGCGGTTTCGGGCATTTCGCTCGTCGACTCGATAAATGTATTGATAATACAGCTTTTTTCCGCACTTGCTACCGGAGGGGCGGTGGTAGTTGCGCAGTATCTCGGCAAGCGCGACAACGAAAGCGCGGAGGAGGCCGCAAAGCAACTTATCTGGATGTCATCACTCATATCTGCCGGTTTTTCGGTGATTTCGCTTGCCGCTAACCGTCCCCTTTTGTCGCTTATCTTCGGTTCAATAGAACAGAGCGTTATGACAAACTGCCGCGTATATTTCTATGTGACAGCGATATCCTTTCCGTTTCTCGCAATTTACAATTCCGGCGCCGCAATTTTCAGGGCGACGGGAAACAGCCGTATTTCAATGGCGGTTTCCATTATTTCAAATCTGTTTAATATTGCCGGCAACGCCTTGCTTATATACGGCTTTGACATGGGGGTACTCGGCGCGGCTCTGTCTACATTAATATCCAGAATCCTGTCTGCGGTTATTATGATGCTGTACATCAAAAGACCCGACCAGCCTGTCACGGTCAACGGCCTGTTAAAAGTGCGGTTCAACGGTGCGATGATAAAGCGTATACTGTCTATCGGCATTCCGAACGGCCTCGAGGGAGGTATGTTTCAGGGGGGAAAGCTGATAGTGCAATCTATGATATCAACGCTGGGCACGCCCGCTATAACTGCAAATTCAATCTGCAATATTATTGCGAATATTACAAACGTTCCCGGGAATGCGGTTTGCTTTGCCATGACCTCCGTGGTCGGCAAGTGCGTAGGCGCCGACGAGTATGACGAGGCTGTGTACTATACCAAGAAGATGTCCGGCATGACATATGCTATGATGGCGGTGTTTAACGCGGCGGTATTTATTCTTGCCGCTCCGCTGACGCAACTGTTCGATATCAGCGCAGAGGCGATAGCTATATCTATACCCGTTTTAAGGCAATACACTGTTGCCACCGTAGTATTTTGGGTGCCCTCATTTTCGATTCCTTATGCAATGCGGGCGGCGGGCGACGCGCGCTTTACCATGATAGTATCTATTCTGTCGATGTTTATACTGCGGGTAGGCTTTTCATATGTGCTGACGGCAATAGTTCCGCTGGGAATTATGGGTATATGGATCGCGATGGAGATAGACTGGGTAGGCAGAAGCATCTCTTACATAATCAGATTCATACAGGGCGGATGGAAAAAGAAAAAGGTCGTATAAATAATTCAGAATAGATAATCAGACCCGGCGGTCATTGATTTGCCGGGTCTTTATTATTGCTTGCCGCCGGATAACGGGAACACGCCGCGGTTTCGAAAATGCAAACCGAGAAAAAGAGACGGGTTTCAGAATGACATGAACGGTAGGGGAATATAATTATTTGAAAGGGTGAAACATGATGAGATTAAGTGATATAAAGGCCGGTGAAAAAGTGTGGATAATATCTGTCGGCGGCGAAGCAGAGCTGAGACGCAGACTGTTCGACATGGGGCTGATTCCGGGAACAGCGGTTACGGTCAGCGGTTTCGCACCGCTCGGAAATCCGATGGAGATAACGGTACGGGGATACAGGCTGACATTGCGGCTTGAGGACGCGCACGGGATAGAGGTTGCCGGTTCCCGACAACAAGGATGATAATGGCTGAGACGGCAGATACAAAGGATATAAGAGACATACAGGAAACGGGCAAAAGAGATAAAAGGGAAAAATGTGAAGACATGCAAAAACAGTCAGACGGCATTCTGATATTTCGCTGAGTCTAAAACGCCGCAGAGCAGGCGGTTTGGCGGAAAGGGAGGGCAGTAAACATGACTTTTATATTAGTCGGCAATCAAAACTGCGGCAAGACCACGCTATTCAACAAGCTGACCGGCGGCAATGCTCATGTGGGAAACTTTCCCGGCGTTACGGTGGACATGAGAGCCGGATATGTAAGAGGCGGCGGCGAGTGCGTTATTGATTTGCCGGGTTTATACTCAATGTCCCCATATACGGCGGAGGAAAGGATAGCTGCAAATTATATAGAAAACGGCGAATGGGACTGCATTATTAACGTAGCAGACGCGACGAATATCGAAAGAAATCTGTATCTGACACTACAACTGGCGGCGCTCGGCAAGCCGATGATATTGGCCCTAAATATGATGGATGAGGCACAAAAGCAGGGGACGGTGTTTGACTG
The DNA here is from genome assembly GCA_029006345.1 of Bacillota bacterium. Taxonomy (GTDB): domain Bacteria; phylum Bacillota; class Clostridia; order Oscillospirales; family SIG627; genus SUG1173. The sequence goes on along the minus strand of JAQXGK010000075.1, from coordinate 59,372 downwards.
TGACGGACTCCGGCAGGCGCTCGGAGCAGAGACAGTGGAAGTCAGCGCGGCAAAAGGACGCGGGATTAATGAGCTTGTCACGGCGGCGAGAAGAGCAGTGAGAGGTCAGCCCCGTCCGACAAGCCGGCTTGAAGGTGCGGTAGGCAGGGCAACGGCGCGTATCGAAGCCCTCAGGGGCTGCGGCACATACGACGCCGAAAAAATCTTTTCCGATTACATAGGTTTGAGCGACAAAGCAACGGAACAAATAATTCTCGACTGTGAGCGGGAGACAGGATTGGAGCGGGCGGCGGCGCTTGCACGGGCGAGATATGAGCGAATTGAGAAGATATGCCAAAGCTGCATTTTGAGACGTACGAAAAAACGCTCCGGAGGCGCGGACAGGCTACTGACCCACAGACTGCTCGGCATACCTGTTTTCTTTGCAATCATTCTCGGTATTTTTTACCTGACATTTTCGGTGGTGGGCAGTTTAGCAGGAAAACTGATTTCCGACTGCGGGGGACGATTGACGGCGGCGGTCGGAGAGCTGCTTTATTCCTACGGAGCGCACGGATATACGGTGCGGCTTGTAACGGAGGGCGTTATTAGCGCTGTTTTTTCGGTAATCGGATTCCTGCCGACGGTATTGACGCTTTTTTTCTTCATGTCCTTACTTGAGGACAGCGGATATATGGCGAGGGCGGCATTTGTGCTTGACAGACCTATGCGCAGATTGGGACTTTCGGGTCGTGCGGTAGTACAGATTATTATGGGATTCGGTTGTTCCGTGCCTGCTATCATGGCAACACGCACACTTAAAAGCCGCCGCGACAGGGCGCTGACGGTCATGCTTATTCCGTATGCATCCTGTTCCGCAAAGACTGTAATATACGGTGCAATAGCCAATGCTTTCTTCCCGAAACATGCAGGGCTTGTGACCGGTTCTTTATATTTCCTGGGCATTGCGGTGGGATTGGCGGTGACAAAACTGATTTCCAAGACAAGCTGTTTCGGAAGGGAACAGCCCTTTTTACTGGAATTGCCGCCCTACAGATTTCCGTCGGCGCTCTGTATTACGAGAAACATGATATCGAGGACTCTTGATTTTATCAAACGGGCTTTCTCCGTTATTCTGATATGCTCGATAATAATATGGATTTTGGTGAGCATGGACTTTTCGCTCAAGCTGTGCGCGCCGGACAAAAGCATTTTGGCGAGTATCGGCAGACCTGCGGCAGCGATATTCCGTCCGCTCGGTTTTGACGATTGGAGGATAGCGGCGGCACTGCTTACGGGATTGGGTGCAAAGGAAAATGTCGTGGGTACCCTGTCGGTACTGACAGCGGGAGCGGGCGCAGCGGCTTTGAATCTGAGCCCGGCGGCGGCATACTCACTGCTTATTTTTGCCCTGCTTTATACCCCGTGTGCGGCGGCTATGTGCGCCGCGGCGCGCGAAGTCGGGCGCTCTCGCGCGGCAATCATGGCGGTAATGCAGACGGCAGTTGCGTATGCGGTTTCTTGTGTGGCATATACGCTCTGCAATTTATGAAAATCTTAGCTGACATAATAAAAATCACCTGCTGAAACAATCATTCAGCAGGTGATTTTTATTTATTGCCGTATTACCGTGATATTACTCCACATTTATGGACTTTGCGTTAGCAAGCAGATACTTCTCTGCTTCGGCGCACCAAAGTCCGTTGGAGCGTTTTACTATCTTTGCAAGCTCTGCGAACAGAGGATCGGTTTCACCGAGCTTTTCCATATCCTCAATGGGAGTAAGAGGCATGCTGATATTTGTATATATCAGCTTTTTGCCGCCCTTGATATTGGGAAGATTGAGGGTTGCATCTCTTGCAGAGTCGAGTCCGCCGACATGAGTTATCATGGCCGCAGGGTTTATGCGCTTTTCCTGCATGAGGTGTATGGACTCTTTCATATCCTCGGTATTACCGCCGCTGGTGCCGACGATATGGGTGCCGTTGTAATGGACGTTGTAGAAATTGAAATTTGCACTGAAGCTATGGTCGGTGGGGCCTGCAAAGAAGTTCAGACATCCGTTTTGCGCCAGAATCCTGTCGCCCATTTCTACTACCGGCTTTACCGGAGCAAAAACGAATACGTCGTCATAGCCCTTGCCGTCTGTCAGGTCGAGCATGGCCTGAACGGCATCCTCGCACTTGCCGGTATTGAGATATATTAGTTCAACGCCGTCTTTTTTTGCATCTTCGGGAGAGAGAATCTCAGCCGCTCTCGAAAGGCGTGCATCGTCGATATCGGTGACGACGACTCTCGCGGGCTTGATGCCGCCGTGAAGAGCGTAGTCGATGGCGCCGAGTCCCATGGGACCTGCGCTGGCAAGAAGCGCAAGGTTGCCGCCCTCCTTAATGCCCATCTGATGAACGTAGCTTCCGTTTTGCGTATGATAATTTGCATGATATCCGCCGACGATGCAGCTCATGGGCTCGCTGACCGAGCCGTAGAAGAATGCGTCACCCTTATAGGGGAGCAGTGAGCCGGTGTCCATTACCTCGTGCGGGATGACAATATAGGTTGCCGCTCCGCCGATGTATTTGTACGAATATCCGGGGGCCGCAAGGCTGCCCTTATAATTAAGCGCGGGCTGAATCGAGAAGCGGTCGCCGGGCTTGAACTGGTCCTGCCACTTGGCGCCGACCTTAACTATCTCGCCGCAAAATTCATGACCGATGATAATGGGGTTTTCGGAAATATCATTCGGTACTCTTTTATGCTCCGCACCCTGCAAAGCAGCTTTATAACTCGACATACAGATACTGTCGGATATAATGTGCGCGAGTATTTCATCATCCTTTATCTCGGGAAGCTCAAAGCTCTCAAGACGAAGGTCGTTTTTTCCGTACAAACGAAGTGCCGTTGTCTTCATTGGTTTTTCTCCTTATTAATATCTGCGATTATATATTCGGATTATAGCACAACTGCGCGATTATTGCAACGACCAATCGGAAACTCGGCAAATGTCATTGTATGTCACCTCACTTGTGAAATATAATTTGCTCAAACAAAAAAGGAGGTCAAAAGCGAGTGCATAAAAAATACAGTGATTGCGCAAGCGAGGATTTTGAGCTGCTTGAAAGGGGACGCGAGTACAACAGGCTGATAGGACACTATGAGACGGTCAATAAAAATGAGCGTTATTACCGCGGCGACCAATGGGATTCCGGGACGGCAAACGATTTGCCGAAGCCGGTATTCAATTTATTCAAAAGAATAATCAACTTCTATCTTTCGTCTATTCAGTCGCAGAGGCTCAGTCTCAATATAAGCGCCGAGGGTGTGAAATACCTATTTGACAGCGAGGAGAGAAAGCGAATCGACGACGCCTGCCGCACGGTATCCAGCTACCTGAACTACCGTATGGACAGAGATAATATTCGCGGACTTTTGAGCGACGGCTTGCTGGGGGCGGCTATATCCGGCGATATGGCGATGTATGTCTACTGGGACGAGAACAAAACGACGGCGCAGGGATACAAGGGCGATTTTGCTACTATGCTAATTGATTCCACCGACATATTCTTCGGCGACGTAAATACGCCGGAGGTCGAGGATCAGCCGTATATCCTTCTGTCGGGAAGGGAGCTTACCGAAAGACTGAGGACGGAAGCCGCCGAGAACGGCGCGACAAAGGACGAGCTTGAAAAAATAATACCGGACGACGACAACAATTACTGCTCGGGCGATTACGGCAGTAAGGAGCTTGACAGTACAAAGAGCGAATATGTAATCAAGCTGTTCCGCAAAAACGGTACCGTTCACTTCAGAAAGAGCGTTAGGGGCGCTGTGATTTGTCCCGAAACCGATACCGGGCTTCGGTACTATCCCGTGGCGTTTATGAATTGGGACAGAGTGAAGAACAGCTATCACGGACAGGCTGTGGCAACCGGACTGACCCCAAATCAGAACTACATAAACAGAGCTTTCGGAATGGTCATGAAGCATATGATAGACATGTCATTCTCAAAGGTGATGTACAATTCCAACATTATCGACGACTGGACCAATGCTGTGGGGGAGGCAATCGCCGTGGCCGGACCTGTAGAAAATGCCGCAAAGGTAATAGGGCCGGGAAGCCTGCAGAGCGGATATCTAGATGTTATCAATCTTACCATAGCCTTTACAAAGGAGCTTATGGGTGCAACTGACGCGGCGCTGGGAAATGTGCGCCCCGACAACACCTCAGCGATAGTTGCATTACAGCAGGCATCCAACCTGCCGCTTGAAAACCAAAAGCGCGGTATCAGGCGATTCTTTGAAAAGCTCGGGCTTATATGGCTTGATTTCATGCTATGCTATTACGACAGCTCGAGGCTGTTGTTTTTCAGAGAGAATGACCAGCCGAGGGCGGAGCTTCTCGGGCTTACGGGTATTTGCAACACGCTGTTTCAGTGCAATGTAGAGGTGGGTGAAAGCGCATACTGGAGCGAGATCGCTTGTGTATCGACGCTTGATAATCTGCTGGCCAAAGGAGCCATTACGCTGACTCAGTATTTGGAACGGCTCCCTGACGGATATATACCCAAAAAAGCGGAGTTGATTTCCGAAATCAAGAAAGCGGCCGAAAACGGCTGAACAGAACGCTAAAAAGAAAGGAAAGCAGTTATGAAGAAAGGAAACAAGGTTTTGGACGAACGCGAAAAATATCTGCTTGTCGCGGATGAGCGGGAGAGTCCCGAGCAAGAAGTGCAATCAGACGAGGAAAGCGAACAGGAGGAGAAAATCTCCGGGAATGCTTACGAGGAGGCGGAAAGCGCCGAAGCTCTGGACGACGGCGCGGAGGACGAAAAAATAAAGGAGGATATTAAGCAATTCCGAGAGCTGTTCCCGCGCGTTTCCGAGTCGGAGATTCCCGATGAGGTTTGGGAAAGAGTCGGAAACGGCGAATCTCTTGCCGCAAGCTATGCGCTCTACTTTATCAAATGTGTCAGGGACGACGGAAAGAGCAAGAAGGCAAGCGGTGAGACTGCCAAAAAGGCACCGCCTAAGCTCAAGGGCGGCAATTCCGCCAAGGCATACTTTTCTCCCGAAGCCGTAAGGAACATGAGCGCGGCCGAGGTGAGAAAAAACTATGACGCGATAATCGCATCCATGGCAAGCTGGAACCGATGATAAGGCGTGAAAATACGGCTTTATTCAGATAAAGAAAACGACAAAAAGGACAAGAAAGGAAAAACAAAATGGCTATTACTAATTTTATCCCCACTCTCTGGAGTGAAACTCTTTACAAGGAGCTGGAAAAGAACTATGTTGCCGTCAAGCTCTCCAACCGTGAATTTGAGGGCGTTATCAAGGGCGAGGGCGACAGAGTCAAGATATGCGGCATCGGCCCGGTGACCATATTTGACTACACAAAGAACACCGATATGCCGGCGGCTGAGGTGCTGAGCGATGTTGAGAGAACGCTCATCATCGATCAGGCTAAGGGATTTAACTTCTGCCTTGACGATGTAGATGCGGCACAGTCCAAGAAGAACATTATGACGGCGGCAATGAAGGAGGCTTCGGACGCGCTTGCTGATGTTGCGGACCGCTATATTTACAGCTTGACCGACCCCGATGTCGAGGAGCTGACAAATGAAGCCGCCGACAGCGTCAGCATAATCAATACCATTTCCGACGCTCGCAGAAAGCTGATGGAGAACAACGTACCTAATTCCGCAAAAATCTCCCTTGAGGTTTCGCCTGCGGTCGAGCAGAAGCTGGTGCTGGCTAAGGTACTTCGTTCCACCGACAACGCCGAAGAGCTCGGAAGAGGCTATATCGGCAGTTTCATGGGCTTTGATATATATGTAACAAACAATATTACGGCAGCCGAGAACGGTTCGTACAGATGTATAGCAAGAACCTCGCGCGCTATCGCGTTTGCCGAACAGGTCAACTCGGTAAAGGCTTACGAGCCCGAGCTTCGTCACGGTGACGCGGTCAAGGGACTTCATCTCTACGGTGCGAAAATTCTTTACCCCAAGGAGATGGTAGTACTCAACATCACTCCCGTTGCCGAGACGGCAATATAAGAATATGTTTTACGGGGGAATGTAAGCATTCCCCCGTTTTTTAAGAAAGGAAACGATATGACGGGAAGAGAAATATACGACAGAGCGCTCGTGCTGATAGGGGAGAAGGCGGCTGTCGGTGACGAGTGGCAGTACGACACGGCGGCATTTGAGCGAAACGCACCTGCGCTTATCAATCTTGCTGCGGTTATGACCGACGAGCTGGACTGTACGGTCAAAGGCTTAGCTTTCGGTATAAACGAGCATTTGCCGCATCAGATAAAGTCGCTTGACGACGAGCTGGGACAGCACCCGTACATCTGCATGGGTGTTATTCCGTATGCATTATGCTATCTTTTATTGCTTGAGGAGAGCCCGGAGAGAGCCCAGGTATTTTACGATATGTTTATAAGAGAAATGAATTCGCTGAGGTACAGATTCAGACCCGTCGTGCGGCACAAGGTGACGGAGGTTTACTGATGGGAGGCATCGGGATGGATAAAAACTCGCGTTTTCGCGCATATATCGGGAAATTTACCGGTCTGCACAATTCCAGCGGCGCACCCGATGAGCTTAAACCGGGCGAGAGTCCGAGAATGGTAAATCTGAAAATCACTGACGGATACAAGCTGAAGAAGCGCGCCGGATATACCGCTGTCATGCGCACAGACACTCCGGTGGCGGGTATGTGGTCCGGAGATATTGCCGGTGAGGCGGAAACGGTTTTTGTGTCCGACAGCGGGCTTTTCAAACTCAGTGGAGATGATACGGTTCGTGTGGGAGATATTTCACACGGCACGAAGGTAAGCTTTTTGCCGTTCGGTCGCCGGCTGTATATTCTGACGGGGGAAGCAATATATGTATATGACGGCGACACCGTGGCGCCGATAGAGCCATACTATCCGCTTATTGCCGTATCGAGCGATCCCCAAACCGGTTCGGGGACGCTGTATGAGGATATGAACATTCTGACAAATATTGTCAGGCAGAGCTTTAATACCGAGAGTGACACTGTTGAGTTTACTCCGATGTTCAAAAACTGCATTGAGTTGTTGGGCGCTAAGGTCAACGAGACTGTGCTTTCGGACGGACAGTATTCCTTCATCAACGGCGGCAAATTCTCTTTGAAGGAGGCGCCGGGAGCAGGAACAGATACCGTCGAGTTTACATACAGGTTAAGAGAGAAGGCCGACCCTTCAAAGGTTCTCGGATGCAGGTATGCCATGTGCTTCGGCGGCGACAACGATACGAGGGTATTTCTGTGGGGCAATGAGGAATATCCGTCGGTCAGATTTTGCTCCGCGCTTGCCGAAGGTCAGCCGAGCGCCTGCTATTTTACCGAAAGCGGTATGACCGGCATAGGCTCGGGCGAGAAAATATGCGATATTATCCGTCACTACGACAGACAGCTGATCTTTACGCCTCACAGCGCGTATTATTCATATATTGAATATAAGCAGGACGGGCTTGGCAGAACCTTTGCAAGCTTTCCCGTCTATTCGCTGTCATCGGGCAAGGGCAATATAGCGCCCGGTCAGGCTGTTTTGATAGATAATGCGCCGTGCACGCTTTCCGAGGAGGGACTTATAAGATGGACCTCAACGAATATACGAGACGAGCGGAATGCCGTGTGCTTCAGCGACAGGATTTACAAATATCTGGCGGCAGAGGAGCTAAAGCAAGCAATTGTCTTTGACAGGGCTTCAAGAGGGGAGCTTTTTGTAACGGTGGGCTCAAGGTGCTATGTGTATAACTATCGACTGGATTTATTCTACTACTATGAGGACATTCCGGCTGTCTGCTGGTGCGAGGACGAAAAAGGTGAGCTGTACTTCGGAACGGACGACGGCAGAATATGCCGCGTCGGCGGTATGAACGACGACGGCAGGGCTATAAACGCTGTGTGGGAATCCGATATGACGGCATTGGGCGACACCGCACATTTGAAAAACGCATATTCGCTGACCATAGGGCTTTTGCCGGACGCTGACGCGCAGGCGGAAATCGGTTGGGTCAGCGACCGCGCCTCGTCGGAGCAGTACGGCAAGCGTTCAGCACAGGCGAGAGGGATTGCTTCGACGCTCGATTTTACTAACATCGGATTTGACAGACTGAGTTTTTACAGTGTATGCGGTGCGTATATGTCTACGGTAAGGCTGAACGCGCGGCGGTTCGGTCAGATAAAACTGGTGCTGAAAAACGACGGCATGGACAGCAGTATGAGCATACTGAGCCTCTGTCTCACGGGAGAGGTTACTTCGAAAAGGGTTTAACGGAAAGGAAGATTTAAATGAAATTTACCGAGTTTACTCAGGACATGAGCATTATTTCGGCTATGCCGGACAGGCCGACGCCGGAAAACGGATTTACAGCGGCGAGAATCAAGGAGCTGTTTGACAAGGCGGGAGTAGATATTCAGACATATATCAACACTGTACTGATTCCGGAGCTTGAGAGCGCGTCCGAGGACGCGAGCGGTGCTGACAGAATCGGACACACGGCGATAGACGGCATTGAGGGGAGAACTGTCGGCGCGCAGTTGAAGGCACTCAAGTCTTACATTGATTTATCACTTTCAGACGCTGCGGTGGGTATTTTGCCCAACGGTTCAATTTCGGCGGAGCAACTGTCAAACGAGCTTATGAATTCACTTACCCTTGGGAGCAACTACGGTGTTGTAATATTCAAAAATGCCGGAGAATATACATTTACCGCGCCCAAGGACGGTATTTACAGGGTGAGAATGGCGGGTGGCGGCGGCAGCGGAACCATGAGTGTGGGGGACAACAATTCCGGGTCGATCGCATGTCCGGGCGGGGCGAGCGCAGGCTGCGTCGAGTGCTTTGTTTATCTTAAACGAGGATCGGTTTCCGGTATCAGCGTAGGTGCCGGCGGCAAGGGCTTATCCGAAAGCCTGACTGTCGGTGAGGAGATCGACAAGGTATACTACGGTCAGAATCTGCGGCTTTATACCGAATCCGAGGGGAAAGAGACAGTATTCGGATCGGATGAAATCGGATTCTTTATCCACTGCCCGGGGGCCAGCAATACCGAAAAGCGATTTGTCAGTGTGACAGAGGGCACTGGAAGCGATTTGTCGCGTGCGGGACACATAGTATCCGACACCGTACTTGAAAGACGAGGCGAAAGCGGAAAATATGACAACGCCGTATCCGAAACGGGCGGGAGCCCGGACGGTGCAGACAGTCTGTTTGGCTGTGGCGGCAGTAATGTCAACGAGGTGTCACCCGGCGCGGGCTGCGGCGGCTCAGGCGGAACACTGAACAACAAATTGGCATCCAAAACAGTTGAAGCCTTACCGCAAAAGGGCGGCGACGGTATTGTGATAATCGAATATGTGGGACTGTAAAAAAGGAGGAACGGATTTATGGGGACATTAGTGAGCTTTATTGCGTCTAAAGCTCCGAAAAGCGACGGGATTTTGAAAAAGTATGCCGCGCTTATCGAAAAATCGGACGCGGATTATGACAGACAGATAACTGCGCTTGACAAGCCTTATTATGACGCGAAAACGGCCGCGGCATCCGGCACCAGGCTTGCAATCAAAAACGCCAACGAAAAATATGCGGCGGACGGACTGTCAAGGTCGGGCGAATCTGCTCAAAACGCTCTTATCGGCAATGCACTCCTTGCAACCGAGCAGTCAGAACTGGCTAAATGGTATATCAGCGATAAAAGCAGATTACAGGCAGAGAAAATCGCGGCTCGAAATTCGCTCGCGGCACAGGCGGAGGAGGAGACGGCAAAGCGCGACGAGGATTATTTACAGACAATGATCAAGGGCATTGAAAGAGACCGCGAGCACGGAATCGACCTGCAGAAGCTGCGCGACTCGGAACAAAACGACGAGCGGGACTACGAGACTGCAAAGAAGAAGCTGGCGCTTGAAAAGGAAAAGCTGGCGCTGGACAGCGAGAAGGCGCTGAGAGACTATGAAATCAAGCTGCGCACAATAGCGCTTACCGAAGACGAGAACAGCTTTGAAAACGAGATAGCCCGGGCGTACCTCGAACTTGAACGAAACAAGGCGTACAGTAAGTAAATATATCTATAAAGTAATGTCAGACGGTCGTAATTAAACCGTCGGCTGCGAAAAAGCCGAAGGCGGATTGCTAAACCGGAACGGAACAGAGGTTTCGGCGAGTCTGGGCAAAGGAGCTTTTCTCTGAGGAAAAACACACAGACGGTAAACAAAAAGAAGCAAGCCATCAAGGCTTGCTTCGTGTATTTTACATCAGAACAGTCCGCTTATCCTGCCGTTTTCGTCAACATCTATCTTTTCAGCCGCAGGGACTTTCGGGAGACCGGGCATTGTCATTATATTGCCGGTCAGGGCAACTATGAAGCCGGCACCGGCCGACACCTTAACATTTCGCACGGTAATATTAAAGCCTTGCGGTGCGCCGAGAAGTGACATATTATCCGAAAAGCTATACTGAGTTTTGGCTATGCAAATCGGAAGACTGCCGTAGCCGAGCGAGGTGAGCGACTCAATCTGCGCTTTCGCCTGGTCTGTGAAGCTGACACCGTCAGCACCGTAAATGCGCTGAGCGATAGCGGTGATTTTATTCTCAACGGTGTCATCTAAGCTGTAGCAAAACGAGAAGTCCGAGGGCTGTTCGCAAAGGCTGACGACTTCGCGGGCAAGTTCTTCACCGCCCTTGCCGCCTTCTGCCCAAACGTTGGACAGTACAGCATTTATGCCGAGAGAGCGGCATTTCTCCTGAATGAGGGAGATTTCGCGGTCGGTATCGGTGGGGAAGCGATTTATCGCAACGACTGACGGCAGGCGGTAAACATTCTTTATGTTAGTTGCGTGGCGCAGGAGATTGGGGATGCCGTTTTCAAGCGCCGAAAGGTTTTCTTCGGAGAGCTTATCAAGAGCCGCGCCGCCGTGGTGCTTTAGTGCGCGGACTGTCGCAACAATTACTACCGCAGAGGGCTTGAGCCCCGCAAGACGGCACTTGATATCCAGAAACTTTTCCGCGCCGAGGTCGGCGCCGAAGCCGGCTTCGGTGATGGCATAGTCGCCAAGCTTCATAGCCATTTTGGTTGCCGTTACCGAGTTGCAGCCGTGTGCTATATTCGCAAACGGTCCGCCGTGTACCAACGCCGGTGTCCCTCCGAGAGTCTGAACGAGATTGGGCTTGAGTGCGTCCTTGAGCAGCGCCGCCATTGCGCCCTCGGCCTTGAGGTCGCGTGCTCTGACCGGCTCTCCCGAGTAGGTATATCCGACGATTATTTCGGAAAGGCGATTTTTCAAGTCGGTTATTGAATCGGCAAGGCAAAGAACCGCCATGATTTCGGAGGCAACCGTAATATCGTAGCTGTCTTCGCGAGGGATACCGTTTGTCTTGCCGCCGAGGCCGTCTACAACATTTCTGAGCTGACGATCGTTCATATCTACACAGCGGTGCCAAGTTATGCGGCGGGGGTCAATGCCCAGAGCGTTTCCCTGATATATGTGATTGTCGAGCATAGCAGCAAGCAGATTGTTTGCCGCGCCGATGGCATGAAAATCGCCCGTGAAATGGAGATTGATATCCTCCATCGGCACAACCTGCGACCAGCCGCCGCCTGCCGCGCCGCCTTTAATCCCGAAAACCGGTCCGAGGGACGGCTCGCGCAGAGCAACAACGGCGTTTTTGCCGATGGAGCGCAGACCGTCGGCAAGACCTATAGTAGTGGTGGTCTTACCTTCACCGGCGGGAGTCGGATTTATCGCCGTGACAAGGACGAGCTTGCCGTTTTGACGGTTGTTCTCACGCAAAAGTGAAAGATCGATTTTTGCTTTGTATCTGCCGTAATGCTCGAGATACTTCTCATCTATTCCGGCAAGCCCGGCTATTTCGGAAATGGGCTTCATTTCCACCGACTGAGCTATTTCGATATCGCTTTTCATTGTGTGATATTTCCTTTCCTTCACTGAGTATTATTTGAAATACTTGACGGCGGAGGCAAACAGCCCCATGTCGTAATTTCCCTCGACATTTTTATAGAGGTCATGACCGATGCGCTCGGAGTGCCCCATTTTTCCGAGGACTCTGCCGTCGGCGGAGGTTATACCCTCGACCGCCATAACCGAATTATTGGGGTTGAAGGCGATGTCCGAGGTGGGGTTGCCGTCTAAATCGACGTACTGGGTAGCTATCTGTCCATTGAGAGCAAGCTCACGGACAAGGTCTTCGCCTGCCAGGAAACGCCCTTCGCCGTGGGAAATCGGAACGGTATATATATCGCCGACAGAGGTGTTCATAAGCCACGGGGACTTGTTGGAGGCAACGCGTGTGCGGACCAGCATTGACTGATGTCTGCCGATGGTATTGAAGGTCAGCGTGGGCGAGTCTTCACGGACTTCTACGATTTCTCCGTACGGGACGAGGCCGAGCTTTATGAGAGCCTGGAAGCCGTTGCAGATGCCGCACATGAGACCGTCACGGTTTTTGAGAAGATTATTAACTTCATTTGAAATCGCGCCGTTACGGAAGAATGCCGTGATAAATTTTCCGCTTCCGTCAGGCTCATCTCCGCCGGAAAACCCGCCGGGAATAAATACTATCTGAGCGCTTTTCAGCTTTTCGGCGAATGCACTGACGGAATCCGAGATGCCTTTGGGAGTAAGGTTGTTGATTACAAATATTTCGGCGTCTGCGCCGGCAAGTGTGAGAGCCTTGGCCGTGTCGTATTCGCAGTTAGTGCCGGGGAATACGGGTATGAGTGCTCTGGGACGCGCCGCGGATACTTTGGGAGACGGATAGGAAGACGCTTTGTACGAGAATGCTGGAACAGGCGCCGTGCTGCACTCGATATTGCAGCGGAATACGGGTTCAAGCTTGCCCTCGTATATATCGGAGAGCTCTGTAAGCGATACTGTGTCTTGTCCTAATGTTACGGCGGACTTATCGGTCGTAAAACCGAGAACGGTGCAATTTGCGCCGGAAAGGTCGCAGTCGCGTGCGAGCTCGAGGACAAAAGCGCCGTATTTATATCCGAATATATCGTCAAGTGACAGGGAGTCCGAAAAGTCGAAGCCGAGTCTGTTTCCGAAGCACATTTTCATTACCGCTTCGGCGACACCGCCGTAGGTGGGAGTATAAGCGCTGACAGCCGCATTTGATGTAATCATCTTGTTTACAAGATTATACAGAGAAATAAGAGACTGAGTTTTCGGTATGCCGTTTTTGTCATATTCGGGAGTCAGCAACACCGTTTTGTGACCGCCTGCCTTGAATTCGGGGGAGATTATATCGCCGGAATCCGCTGTTGTTACCGCAAAAGATACAAGCGTGGGAGGAACGTCAATATTCTCAAAGCTTCCGCTCATGGAGTCCTTGCCGCCGATTGCGGCGATGGAGAGCTCCTTTTGTGCCCGGAATGCACCGAGCAGAGCAGAAAGCGGTTTGCCCCAACGCTTGGGGTCGCGCATGGGCTTTTCAAAATATTCCTGGAAGGTGAGATACACCTCGTCAAAGGATGCGCCTGCCGCAATCAGCTTAGAAACCGATTCTATTACGGCAAGATATGCGCCGTGGAACGGGCTCTTTTCGGAGATGAAGGGGTTATAGCCCCAGGCCATGAGAGAGCAGGTGTCGGTAGAGCTTTTTTCAACCGAAACCTTATTTACCATAGCTTGTATCGGCGTACGCTGATACTTGCCGCCGAACGGCATGAGAACCGTGCCGGCTCCGATGGTCGAGTCGAAGCGCTCGCTGAGACCGCGCTTGGAACAAACGTTCAGGTCGCCCGCGAGGGCTTTCATGCCGGACGAAAATTCGGAGGGGATCTGCTTGTCAAACGGCTTTGCCGCTGACGCAGAGACAGCAATATGCTTTTCGGCTCCGTTTGAATTCAAAAACTCGCGCGAAATATCAACTATCTGCTTGCCGTTCCAGGTCATAGTCAGTCTGGGCTCGGCTTTTACAACGGCTACTACCGTAGCTTCGAGGTTTTCGCTGTATGCGAGAGCTTTGAAGCGCTCTGCGTCCTCGGGTGCAACGACGACTGCCATTCGCTCCTGTGACTCGCTTATCGCAAGCTCTGTGCCGTCGAGACCGTCATATTTCTTGGGAACCGCGTTCAGGTCGATATCGAGACCGTCTGCCAGTTCTCCTATTGCCACAGATACACCGCCCGCGCCGAAGTCGTTGCAGCGCTTGATGAGTCTTGACGCTTCCCCGGAACGGAAGAGACGCTGAAGTTTTCTTTCCTCCGGTGCATTGCCCTTTTGAACCTCTGCTCCGCAGCTTTCGAGGCTGGACAGCTTATGTGCCTTTGACGAGCCTGTTGCTCCGCCGCAGCCGTCTCTGCCGGTTCTTCCGCCCAAAAGGATAACTATATCTCCGGGTTCGGGTCGCTCGCGGCGCACATTTTTCTGAGGAGCGGCGGCTATTACGGCGCCGATTTCCATTCGCTTAGCGGCGTAACCGGGGTGATACAATTCGTCCACCTGGCCTGTTGCAAGTCCTATCTGGTTGCCGTATGAGCTGTAGCCGTTAGCGGCTGTGGTAACGATTTGTCTTTGGGACAGCTTTCCCTCAAGGGTGGCGCTGACCGGAACAAGAGGATCTGCCGCGCCGGTGACGCGCATTGCCGCATATACATACGAACGGCCGGAGAGCGGGTCGCGTATAGCGCCGCCGATACAGGTTGCGGCTCCTCCGAACGGCTCTATTTCGGTGGGATGGTTGTGTGTCTCGTTTTTGAAGAGAAGCAGCCAGTCCTCGTCTTTTCCGTCGACTTTAACCTTTATCTTTACGGTGCAGGCGTTTATTTCCTCGGAATCGTCGAGACGGTCGAGCTTGCCTTCTTTCTTCAGATATCTGACTGCGATGGTTGCAATATCCATAAGATTTATCGGCTTTGTTCTGCCGATTTCTTTTCTTGTTGCGAGATATTCATTGTAAGCGTCCTCAATTTCCTTGTCTTCAAAGGTGACGCTGTCTATCGTAGTCAAAAATGTTGTATGGCGGCAGTGATCCGACCAATAGGTATCTATCATCTTGATTTCGGTGATAGTAGGCTCGCGGTTCTCGCTCTTGAAGTAGTCCTGACAGAATTTCAGATCATCTATATCCATAGCAAGACCGTTTTCCGCAAGAAAAGCGTTAAGGCCGTCGCTGTCGAGCGAAATAAAGCCGTCAAGCACGCGGACCTCGGTGGGCATTTCGTAGTTTGCGCGGAGTGTGTCGCATTTTTCCAGCGATGCTTCGCGGCTGTGAACGGGATTGATGACATATTTCTTGATTTTCTCCACATCCGCGTCCGTCAGCTGACCACTGAGTATATATACTTTAGCCGCTCTGACAAGCGGTCTTTCCTTCTGTGAGATGATCTGTATGCACTGTGCCGCGGAATCGGCGCGTATATCAAACTGTCCGGGAAGATATTCAACAGCGAAAACCTTACTGTCGCCGGTCTCAAGCTCGTATGAGACACGGTCGAGCTGCGGTTCTGAGAAGACGGTGGCTATGCAGGAACGGAAAAGTTCTTCATCTATATTTTCGACATCGTAACGGTTGACTATACGAAGACCGGTGAGAGCCGTTATGCCGAGAAATGAGCGAATTTCATTCAGAAGAGAGTCCGCTTCATTGGCAAGAGAGCTTTTCTTTTCGACAAATACTCTGTAAACCATATGTGACAAATCCTTTCGTTATATGGGTTGAAGCTTATTTCAATGCGGCGAGCGCCCGCTTTCCTATATCGCTGCGGTGGTATGCGCCCTTGAAATGCACCTTTTCTGTTTGGGCATATGCTTTCCTTATCGCTTCCTCGAGAGTGGGGGCGGTCTCGGTTACTCCGAGAACCCGTCCGCCGCTTGTTACCAGAGCGCCGCTGTCGCTGAGCTTGGCTCCGGCTACGAATATGTTTGAGTCTGCGGGCATTTCTATTTCAAATCCCGTTTCGTATTTCTGCGGATATCCTTCGGAGGCAACGACAACGCAGCAGGCGCTGCCGTCTCTGAACCTGACCTCGGTTTGCGAGAGGTTTTCCTCTGCGACTGCCTTCATTATCGTAAACAGGTCGCTTTCGAGAAGCGGAAGAACTACCTGTGTTTCGGGGTCGCCGAAACGGCAGTTGTATTCAATGACGCGCGGTCCGTCGGGGGTAAGCATGAGCCCGAAGTAGAGACAGCCCTTGAAGGTTCTGCCCTCGGCGTTCATTGCATTCATGGTGGGAATAAAGATTTTCTCCATACATTCCCGGGCTATCTCATCCGTGTAATACGGGTTGGGTGCAACGGTACCCATTCCGCCGGTATTGAGGCCCTTGTCGCCGTCCAGCGCCCGCTTATGGTCCATTGACGAGACCATGGGGATCAGTGTTTTGCCGTCGGTGAACGAAAGCACCGAGACCTCTGGGCCGGTGAGAAACTCTTCTATTACGATATTGCTTCCGCTTTCGCCGAATATTTTATCTTGCATCATGGAACGAACGGCGTTTGCGGCGGCTTCTCTTGTTTCGGCTATTACGACGCCCTTTCCGAGAGCAAGGCCGTCAGCCTTGATAACTGTGGGTATCGGCGCGGTTTCGATATATCTGAGTGCCGAATCCATGTCCGAAAAGACCTCATAGGCGGCGGTCGGAATGCCGTATTTTTTCATAAGATTTTTTGAAAAAACTTTGCTTCCCTCGATTATTGCGGCATTTGAACGCGGGCCGAAGCAGGGGATTCCGAGCGCTTCGAGCGCGTCTACGGCGCCCAAAACAAGCGGGTCGTCCGGTGCGACTACGGCAAAATCTATTTTGTTTTCTTTTGCAAAGGCGCAGATGCCGTCGATATCCTTCGCTCCGATGGGAACACAGGCGGCGTCTGCGGCGATGCCTCCGTTTCCGGGAAGAGCAAATATCTCTGTCACTTCGGGGTTCTTTTTGAGGCTTTTGATTATGGCGTGCTCTCTGCCGCCGCCTCCGACAACCATTATTTTCATTTTGAATATGTCCTTTCGGGTAAAATCAATGATGGAACAAACGCATTCCGGTGAACGCCATGGAGATTCCGAGTCTGTTGCATGTATCGATTACTATCTGGTCGCGAATTGAACCGCCGGGCTCGGCGATATACGAAACACCGCTGCGCCAAGCGCGTATGATATTGTCGTCAAACGGGAAGAACGCGTCGCTTCCGAGGGCGATCCCCTTGATTTTCGAAAGGTATTCCTTCTTTTCGTCGCGGGTGAGCGGTTCCGGCTTGTACTTGAAGAACTGCTGCCAAACGCCTTCTGCAAGAACGTCCTCGTCATCATCTGAAATATATACGTCTATGGCATTGTCGCGGTTTGCGCGGGCAAAGGAGTCGAGGAAGGGAAGTGAAAGAACCTTGGGATGCTGACGGAGATGCCAGATATCCGCTTTGTTGCCGGCAAGACGGGTACAGTGAATTCTCGACTGCTGGCCTGCGCCGACGCCGATGGCCTGACCGTCTACCGCGTAGCAGACGGAATTCGACTGAGTGTACTTGAGCGTGATGAGCGCCACAATAAGGTCGCGCTTGGCGCTGTCGGGCATCTCCTTGTTTTCGGTAACAAGATTGTCGAGAAGCTCACGGTTGATTTTGAACTCGTTCCTGCCCTGCTCGAAGGTGACTCCGAACACCTGCTTGTGCTCGATGGGGTCAGGGCGGTAGCCTTCGTCGATTTTAATTATGTTGTATGCGCCCTTGCGCTTTTCTTTAAGAAGGGCGAGCGCGTCCGGGTCGTAGTCGGGGGCGATGACACCGTCGGAAACCTCGCGGCTGATGAGCTTTGCGGTAGTGAGGTCGCATTTGTCGCTCAGCGCAATCCAGTCGCCGTAGGAGGACATTCTATCCGTGCCGCGCGCTCTTGCATAAGCGCAGGCGAGGGGGGACGAATCGAGATCCTCGATATCGTCTACAAAGCAGGCCTTTTTAAGATTGTCGGGGAGCTTTAAGCCCAGCGCGGCGGAGGTGGGGCTGACGTGCTTAAAGGAGGTCGCGCACGGCAGTCCGAGCGCGTCCTTCAGCTCGCGGACCAGCTGCCACGAATTGAAAGCGTCGAGAAAATTGATATATCCGGGTCTGCCGCTGAGTATTTCTACAGGGAGGTCGCTTCCGTCGTGCATGAATATTTTAGCCGGCTTCTGATTGGGGTTGCAGCCGTATTTCAGTTCAAATTCCTTCATTTGTGTTTGCCTTCTTTCTTATACGTTGAGTACCGATTCGACTTCGCCTTCATAGAGACGGGCAAGTACCGGTGCGACTATTTCGGAATTAAATTCCTCTACCTGAGCGGGGCATCTGCCGATATAGCGAGCAGGGTCGAGCTCGTTTTCTATTTCCTCGCGGGAAAGCGGGAAAGCTTCGTCTTTCTCTATGCGTTCAATCAAATCGTTCGCACCGCCCTCAAGCTTGACCTTTGTGGCCGCGGCCTGAGAATGAGTGCGGAGCCTTTCGTGAAGCTCCTGACGGCTTGCGCCCTTTTTGACCGATTTCATAAGTATGTTTTCGGTTGCCATAAACGGCAGCTTCTCCATTACGCGGCGGTATATGACGCGGTCGTAAACTACCAGTCCGGAGGAGATATTTATGTAAATATTGAGTATCGCGTCAACTGCCAGGAATGCTTCGGCGACCGATATGCGCTTGTTGGCACTGTCGTCGAGCGTGCGTTCAAACCACTGTGTTCCTGCCGTAAACGCCGGATTGAGAGAGTCCGCGATGACATAACGGGCGAGGGAGGAAATTCTTTCGCTTCGCATGGGATTGCGCTTGTAGGGCATGGCGGACGAGCCTATCTGCGATTCCTCAAACGGCTCTTCGACCTCCTCAAAGGACTGAAGCAGGCGAAGATCATTTGAAAACTTATATGCGCTCTGTGCAAAGCCCGAAAGGCAGGCGAGAAAATAAGAATCCACCTTGCGCGAATATGTCTGACCGGAAACCGGAACACAGCCGGAGAAGCCCATATCGGCGGCAATGAGCTCTTCGAGACGCTTGACCTTTGCTTGGTCGCCGTCAAAAAGCTCCATAAAGCTTGCCTGAGTGCCGGTAGTGCCCTTCGAACCGAGGAGCTTGAGCTGTGAAAGCTGGTACTCGAGGGCGTTGACATCCTGTATAAGCTCATATATCCAAAGCGTTGCACGCTTGCCGACCGTAGTCAGCTGCGCCGGCTGAAGATGCGTATAGGCGAGGCAGGGCAGGGCTTTGTATTTTTCGGAGAACTCAGAGAGGTTCTTTATTACCTGCGCCGCTTTTTTGAGCACGAGCTTTGAAGCCTCGCGCAGGATTATGACATCCGTATTGTCGCCGACATAGCAGCTTGTCGCACCGAGATGGATGATTCCCTCGGCCTTGGGACACTGCTTGCCGTAGGCGTAGACATGGCTCATTACATCATGCCGCACTTCCTTTTCGCGCGCTTCGGCTACATCGTAGTTGATGTCGTCCTTATGCGCTTCAAGCTCGGCAATCTGCTCGCTTGTAATATTCAGTCCGAGCTCGCGCTCCGCCTTTGCGAGGGATATCCACAGTCTGCGCCATGTGCGGAATTTGAAATTCTGAGAGAAAATATGCTGCATTTCGGCACTCGCATATCTTGTCGAAAGTGGGGAAATGTAGCTGTCCTTACTGTCTGCCATTTTTGTACCGCCTTTCTGTAATTACTTGTGGTTTTTGTTTATCATACGGTTTTCTGCCGTTCCGTCCGCAAGATTGATGTAGCGGACATACAGTGATATCTTATTATTTTCATCGAGCGCATTCCAGAGCTTATCGGTAAATGCGTCAATGTCGTTTTCGGTTTCAATGCGCTCCGGCTCGCCCGTAAAGGTCGGGATGGGGTTGCCGTCGCAGACGTATGTATGAATGAAGTGGCCGAGTCCGGGAAGAGCCGTGTATGAGAAGTTAAAGCGCGAGCATACGGTTCCTTCGGGGTCTCCGCTTTTCAGAATATTCATCTTGTATGTAAAAACTTTGTCCAAATCCAACAGGGCGCTTATCCTGGGTGTAAAATTCGGACGGTCCGGTTCAAATTCGCGTGTATCAAGAGCCGCTTCAAATGACTTGCCCTCGGACAGGAAGCTGTACACGGTGTCGGTCTGGTCGCCGTTTGTGACTATCAGCTTATCGCCCAGCCTGCGGACGGGAGAATATATGATCAGCGACGGGTCTTCCACCTTGCTTTCGTCGAACGGATAAATCGTGACATCGTCGCCGCTTTCCACAAACACGCGGTTGCGGCTGTTTTCGCTTCTGCCCATGATGAAATATGCGGCGACTGCATTCTTTTTATCGGGAGTAAGACCGACGATTATGCCTCTGCCTACATAGCTGTTGCCGCGGATAAGTGTATCGACGGTGCCGGTTTCATATACATTCATTGTAGTTACTGCCTTTCTTTTGACTTAGCGATAAGTTTTGATATCTTTTCGGCCGCCATGGGGAGGATTTTCCACTCAGCCTGCTGCATTACTCGCTTCTGAAGCGTCTCCGGAGTGTCGTTTTTGCGTATGGCGACCGCTTTTTGCATGATTATTTCTCCGCCGTCGGGAATTTCGTTTACAAAATGCACCGTAGCGCCGGTCACCTTAACTCCGCGTTCAAGTGCAGCCTCGTGCACCCTCAGTCCGTAGAAGCCCTTGCCGCAAAAAGACGGAATGAGCGAGGGATGAATATTGATTATCCGGCCGCGATAGCGCGAGGTGAAGCTTTCCGAGAGAATACTCATAAATCCGGCAAGCACGATAAGGTCGATAGAATTCTCGTCGAGAGTTTGGCAGAGCTTCTGTTCGAACGCATCCATACTTCCGACAAGCTTACGGGATATTACGCAGGCAGCGATTCCTGCCGCCTTTGCACGCTCGAGCGCATAAGCTTCGGGATTGTTTGATATTACCAGCGTAATTTCCCCGGATTTGATTATTCCGGAAGCCTGGGCGTCTATGAGCGCCTGAAGATTAGTTCCGCCGCCTGAAACCAGGACGGCTATTTTTGTTTTCAGCATATTATTACGCCTTCGTCCGAACGGACGGTCTCTCCGATTATGTAGGCGTCCTCGCCGTTTTCTCTGAGAATCGAGAGTGCCCGGTCGGCATCGTCAGCCGAAACGACGACGCTCATTCCGACGCCCATGTTGTAGGTGTTGTACATATCCCGCTTGGGAATATTTCCGGTGCTTGCGAGAAGGTCGAATATCGGAAGCACGCGGACAGCCTTTTCCTCTATTTTCGCGCTGAAGCCTGCGGGAAGGCTGCGCGGGATGTTTTCGTAGAAGCCGCCGCCCGTGATGTGAGAAACCGCTTTTACGGTGATTTTATCAAAAAGAGCCAGCATGGGCTTGACATAAATGCGTGTAGGGGTCAGCAATGTTTCGCCGACCGATTTTCCGCCGAGTTCTGCAACGGGAGACTTGATATCCGATTTTTCGACATCAAAAATCTTTCTGACGAGAGAGAAGCCGTTTGAATGTACTCCGCTGGAGGGGAGCGCTATTATTACATCGCCCTCTGTCACGGCAGTCTTGTCGAGTACCTTGTCCTTGTCGACAACGCCTACCGAGAAGCCGGCAAGGTCGTATTCATCCTGGGGATAGAAGCCGGGCATTTCGGCGGTTTCGCCGCCGATAAGAGCCGCACCCGACTGAACACAGCCCTCGGCAACACCTGATACGATGTCTGCTATGCGCTCGGGAACATTCTTTCCGCAGGCGATGTAGTCGAGGAAAAACAGAGGCTTTGCGCCGCAGCAGATAATGTCATTTACGCACATGGCAACGCAGTCGATACCAACGGTGTCGTGCTTATCCATCAGGAAAGCGAGCTTGAGCTTGGTGCCGACTCCGTCCGTTCCGCTGACAAGCACAGGCTTTTTTATCCCCTCAAGGTCGAGTGAGAACAGTCCGCCGAAGCCGCCGATATCCGACACGGCACTTGCGGTCATAGTGCGGGCAATGTGCTTTTTCATAAGCTCGACAGCCTTGTATCCTGCGGTGATGTCAACTCCCGCCGCCTTATAGCTTTCGCTGAAACTTTTCATAGATTTATCCTTTCTTCGGTCAGAGGATGTTATTTTTCACTGATTCTCTTTTCAAAACGGTTCTTTTCCGTTTCCTTGGGTATTTCGGTGGGGTACACTCCGTCGAAGCAGGCTGTGCAGAAGCCGTCGTGATTTGCGCCGGCGGCAATCATTTTTGCGTGCTCGACGCTGAGATAGCCGAGGGAATCAACGCCGATGATTTTAGCTATTTCCGGTACGGTGTGCTTTACGGCGATGAGCGAATCGCGCGAGTCGATGTCCGTGCCGTAGTAGCAGGGATTCAGGAAGGACGGAGCCGAGACCCGCATATGCACCTCGGAGGTGCCGGCTTCGCGCAAAAGCTTCACTATCCGTGCGCTTGTGGTGCCGCGTACAATTGAGTCGTCTATAAGCACCACGCGCTTGCCGCGAACCACTTCTTCAATGACGTTAAGCTTGATTTTTACCTTGTCCTCACGCGAGCTTTGCCCGGGCGAAATAAAGGTTCGTCCGATGTATTTATTCTTGATAAAGCCTATTCCGTACGGTATTCCCGACTGTCTGGAATAGCCTATCGCGGCGTCGAGGCCGGAGTCCGGCACGCCGATAACTATGTCTGCCTGAACAGGATGCTCGAGGGCAAGGAACGAGCCCGCACGCAGACGCGCCGAATGGACCGAACAGCCGTCGATGACCGAGTCCGGACGGGCGAAGTAGATGTATTCAAATACGCACAGCGACGGCTTGACCTTGTTGCAGTGATCGGTAATCGAGCGTACGCCGCTGCGTTCAAAAATGACTATCTCGCCGGGAAGCAGGTCGCGGACAAAGGTGGCGCCGACCGCGTCGAGCGCACAGCTTTCACTCGCAACAACAAAGCTGCCATCCTCCTTTTTGCCGTAGCAAAGCGGGCGGAAGCCGTTTTCGTCGCGAACGGCGATAAGCTTGGAGGGTGACATTATAACGAGCGAGTAAGCGCCGCGAATCCTGTTCATGGCGCGGTTGATTGCTTCCTCTATTGACGGAGCGGAAATCCGCTCCTTTGTGATTATATAGGAAATGACCTCGGTGTCGCTGGTAGTGTGAAAAATCGAGCCGCACAGCTCCAGCTCCTCGCGAAGCTCTGCCGAATTGACAAGGTTGCCGTTGTGGGCAAGCGCCATTCTGCCTTTGATGTGATTTACCACAATAGGCTGAGAATTGAGACGGTCGGTGGTTCCGGTGGTGCCGTATCTGACGTGACCGACCGCGATATTGCCATTGCCGAGACTTTCAAGAGCGGCGGGCGTAAATACATCGTTTACAAGACCTACATCCTTGTAGGAATTAAAGAGCCCGTCGTCGTTAACTACTATGCCGCAGCTTTCCTGACCTCTGTGCTGAAGAGCAAACAGCCCGTAGTACACCGTCGAGGCGAGATTTTCCGAGGTGGGGGAGAATACGCCGAATACGCCGCATTCCTCATGTATGTTACTCAAAATCCAACCATACCTTTCTTATATACAAAGAATTACTCGCCGATCAGGCGCTTGAGAATTTCCTGATACGCGTCCTCTACGCCGCCCAAATCGCGTCTGAAGCGATCCTTGTCGAGCTTTTCGTGGGTGTTGGTATCCCAGAAACGGCAGGTGTCGGGCGAAATCTCGTCTGCAAGCACTATCGTACCGTCACTTGTCTTTCCGAACTCAAGCTTGAAGTCAACGAGTTCGATGTTTGATTCGCTCAGATATTCGCTGAGAATCTTATTTGTTTTTAGCGAATAATCGGCGATAAGCTTCAGCTCCTCGGGAGTTGCGAAATTCATTGCAAATATATGGTATTCATTTACCATGGGATCGCCGAGCTCATCGTTCTTGTAGGAATACTCGATGACTGTCTTTGCCATGCGGGTTCCTTCTTCGAGACCGAGGCGCTTTGCAAGGGAGCCGGCGGCGATGTTACGGACAATTACTTCAAGCGGGACAATCTTAACTTTCTTTACTACTGTCTCGCGGTCATTGAGCTCCTCGACGAAGTGAGTCGGAATGCCGTTCTTCTCAAGCAGCTTCATGAGATGATTGGTGACTCGGTTATTGATGGCACCCTTTCCGAGGATGGTACCCTTCTTGAGACCGTTGAACGCTGTAGCGTCATCCTTGTAGGATACTATGCAGAGCTCCGGATCGGTGGTTGCGAAAACCTTTTTTGCCTTGCCTTCGTAAAGCTGATTTGTTTTTTCCATTTTAATCACCTTTCATTTATATGGATTTATTTTTTTCTGTATTTAATCGGCCGTGCTGTATTTTTTCGATATTTCAGAGTTTTTCTGCAGTACCGCCTTAGCGGCTTTGCTGCGCGCCTCGTCGAGCTTTGCGGCCAAAGCGCTGTCCTCGACCGAGAGAATCTGCGCGGCGAGCAAAGCGGCATTCTGAGCGCCGTCAATGGCTACTGTGGCAACCGGTATGCCGGAGGGCATCTGAACAGTCGAGAGAAGGGCGTCGAGTCCGTCGAGAGTCGAGCTTTTGACGGGAATTCCTATGACCGGCAGCGTCGTGCCTGCGGCGAGCGCACCGGCAAGATGTGCGGCTTTTCCGGCGGCGGCTATTATCGCTCCGAAGCCGTTTGCACGCGCGTTTACTATGAATTCGCGTGCCTCTGCCGGAGTGCGGTGCGCCGAGAATACGTGAACCTCGCAGGGAATATCAAAGTCCTTCAGGGTATTTATGGCCTTTTCAACGACCGGAAGATCGCTGTCGCTTCCCATTATCACTGCTACTTTTTTCATTTTGTGACCTATCCTTTCTGGTTGTACCTGAAAATAAGTAAGGCAGTCCTATGCGGTAATAGGACTGCCCAGACGGTCGGCATTGTTATTAGCTTTAAGCTCCCTTGTGGTAACCCACTTCCGTCAGTAGCAAAAAACCCTCTGTATAAACAATGTTGTTTCGACAATTATTCTGCCATCATTATATACTACTTCGGCCAAATAGTCAAGCAAAAGACCGTAGTTTCAAATTGTTAAAACAGAAAATTGAACTCGGAAACGCCGTCTTTATTTGTCCAATATGTCAGTATCGCAGTACCGGCAGCGATATATTCCTTTTTCACGGTCCACAAGGCGGAATTCCTGCGGCAGTTCCTGTTCGGTCTGGGATATGCAGGAGGGGTTTTCGCATTTCATTCCGACCGGCGAAATGAAAGGTTGCTTTTTATCGGGGCAGCTCAGCCACTGTTCGCTCAACAGTGAAAGTATCAGAGCCATGCGGATGTATTTGCCGTTTCGCGCCTGCTCGAAATAGCAGGCTCTCGGATCCCGGTCTACCGCGACGGAGATTTCGTTTACTCTCGGCAGAGGATGCATGACGGTAAGGTCGGGCTTGGCGGATTTCAACCGCTCTTCGGTAAGAATATAGCTGTCCTTCAGGCGCACATAGTCGCTGCGGTTGGCGAAGCGCTCCTGCTGAATACGGGTCATATAGAGTATGTCGAGCACCGGCATTACAAGGTCCAAGTCGGTAGTCTCGGAGTATTTCATGGCGTTTTCCACTATGACGCCTTTTTTGATATAACCCGGCAGTCTGAGCTCGTCGGGCGAAATGAGAATAAGTGTGATATTTCTGTATCTCGAAAGGGCGGAAATGAGAGAATGAACCGTTCTGCCGAATTTAAGGTCTCCGCACAGCCCTATGGTCAGACTGTCCAGGCGCCCCTTCTTTCGCTTGATGGTAAAGAGGTCGGTCAGAGTCTGCGTCGGATGGTGGTGGCCGCCGTCGCCGGCGTTGATTATCGGCACATCGGATTTCATGGCGGCTACAAGCGGCGCGCCTTCACGGGGATGGCGCATTGCAATAATATCGGCATAGGCGCTTATAACCTTGACGGTGTCGGAGATGCTTTCTCCCTTTACCGCCGAGCTTGAATTTCCCGCCTCCGAGAAGCCGAGAACATTCCCGCCGAGCTCGTACATAGCCGCTTCAAAGCTGAGCCTTGTGCGTGTCGAAGGCTCGAAAAACAGTGTGGCGAGCTTTTTTCCGCGCAGACGGTCACAGTAGTCCCGCGGATTTTTAATTATATCGTCGGCGAGCGCCATAAGCGCGTCTATTTCATCTACCGACAGGTCAAAAATATCTATAAGGTTTCTCATTCTGAACTGTCCTTTTTCAGTTGTTTGAGCCTATCCAGCTTTCGTCGGACGGATTGTTGCGGAATTTAATGAGTCTTTCTATGTCGCGTTCGGGTATATATCCCTCGCTTGCGGCGACGCGTGCGATAGTGTCAAAATCAGTGAGCGAGTAGTTGACTACATCAGCTTGGGCGAGACGCTCGAGTCCTTTTTTCATGCCGTAGGTGAAAATGCTGACAATGCCGAGCACCTCCGCGCCGGCTTCGCGCAGTACGTTTACCACTTCTATGACGCTGCCGCCGGTCGAGATGAGATCTTCTACAACGACAACCTTTTCGCCTTTTTCCAGCTTGCCCTCTATCTGATTCTGTCTGCCGTGATCCTTGGAGCCCGAGCGGACATAACCCATCGGCAGCCCTAAGATATGCGCGGTTATGGCGGCGTGCGCTATACCGGCTGTAGAGGTTCCCATAAGCACCTGAACTTCGGGGAATTTTTCGCGTATAACGGCGGCAAGCGCGTTTTCCACATCATTTCTGACCTTGGGAGCGGTGAGGGTAAGTCTGTTATCGCAATATACCGGGCTCTTTATGCCGCTCGCCCATGTAAACGGCTCGTCGGGTCTGAAGAAAACCGCCTTTATCGACAGTAAATCTCTGGCTATAAGTTCTTTCATGTTCAGTACTTCCTTTTCTCTGTTTGACAGTTCAGTCTGTAAATTCGCTTACGCAGCGGAGATATGCCGCCACGGGATCGTCGGCCGCTGTTATCGGTCTGCCTACGACTATATAATCACTGCCCAGTTCTTTTGCCTTTTGCGGGGTGGTTACTCTGACCTGGTCGCCTATATTTCCGTCGGCAAAGCGGACTCCGGGAGTTACGGTAAGAAAGCTCTTGCCGCAGACCGAATGGACTCCTTCGGATTCGAGGGGAGAGCATACAACGCCGTCGAGACCTGCGCTCTTGGCGCACAGCGCGTAGTGCGAAACCACCTTTTCGAGCGGCTGGTTAATAAGCAGGTCGGATTTCATGCGCTCCTCCGAGGTGGAGGTGAGCTGTGTGACGGCAATAAGAAGCGGTCTGGTGCCGTCGGCTCTTGTCAGACCCTCGAGCGCGGCCTGCATCATGGCGACCGTGCCGCTTGCGTGGAGGTTGACCATATCGACATCAAGGGCGGAAAGCACCGACATCGACTTCTTTACGGTGTTGGGAATGTCGTGAAGCTTGAGGTCGAGAAACACCTTGTGGCCGCGTTTTTTTATTTCACGGACGATTTCGGGCCCTTCGGCATAGAATAATTCCATTCCTATTTTAACATACGGTTTGGTATCCGTAAAGCGCGAAAGAAAATCCAGCGCCTGAGCTTTGCCGGCAAAATCGCAGGCGATAATAACATCCTTACCCATCAGTGTGCTCCTCCTATTATACTGCTAAGATCGGTTATGCCGTACTTTTCCATTGTCGCCGGCAGTGCCTGGATTATGTCGCGGCAAACGGTGGGATTTATCAGGTTTTCCGCACCTATCTGAACCGCCGTCGCACCGGCGAGCATCATTTCGATAACATTTTCGGGAGTAGAAATACCGCCCATACCGATTATCGGTATATTGACTGCCTCGTAGACCTGCCAGACGCATCTGAGCGCCACGGGAAGTATCGCCCTGCCGGAAAAGCCGCCCATTTTATTGGCGATTACCGGCTTTTTTGTTTTAAGGTCGATGCGCATGCCGAGCAGAGTATTTATCAGCGAAAGTCCGTCCGCCCCCTCCGCTTCGCAGGCGCGCGCTATTTCGGTTATATCGGTGACATTCGGAGTCAGCTTGATGAAAACCGGCTTTTTTGTGGCCGCTTTTACCGCCTTGGTGACAAGTGCGGCGTTTTGTTTATCGGTGCCGAAGGCTATTCCGCCGCAGCGAACATTCGGACAGCTTATATTCACCTCGATTATTCCCACCGAGCTGTCGGAATCCAGCCGCTCTGCGGTGTAGGCGTATTCCTCGGGCGAAAAGCCGCTGACGTTTGCAATAATCGGCTTGGAATACACCTGTCTGAGCTTTGGCAGCTCTTCGGACAGAACCTTATCCACGCCGGGATTCTGAAGCCCGACGGAATTTATCAGTCCGTCGGTGCACTCGGCTATTCGCGGAAGGGGATTCCCGAGACGCGGCTCCTTGGTAGTGCCCTTTACGGAAATCGAGCCGAGAATATTTATGTCGTACAGTTCGGCAAATTCATAGCCGAAGCCGAAGGTGCCGCTTGCCGGTATTATAGGATTGTCAAGCGTAAGATTAGCGAGCTTTACTGAAAGTTCTGCCATAATACCTCCTCCTTTTGAAAGACCGGACCGTCCTTGCATATGCGCTTGCCGCCCGAGACGGTTTCACAGGTACAGCCCATGCAGGCTCCGAAGCCGCAGCCCATGCGCGCCTCGAGACTGACCTCTCCTGAGGTAGGGCAGAGGGCGCTTAAATTTTTCATCATAACTATGGGTCCGCAGGAGTAAAAGAAGGTGTAGCTGCCCGTTTCCGGCAAAACGTCGGTGACAAAGCCGCGCTTGCCGAGACTGCCGTCAACCGTGGAAATGCGGTATTCCACGCCAAGCGAGTTGAATTCGTCCTCAAGGAATGCGTCCTTTTTTGAGTTGAAGCCGCCGATAACTACAGGCCGCTTGCCCTCTCGCAGCAAGTCCTTGCAGAGCTTGTAGAGCGGGGGCAGTCCGCAGCCTCCGCCGACAAGCAGCGGACGGTCGCCGCTTTTGGACGTGTCAAAGCCGTTTCCCAGTCCGACAAGCGTGTCAAGACGGTCGCCGGCGGTCATTTGCGCCATTTTTTCTGTTCCGGCGCCCACCGTCTTATATATTACAGTGACCGAGTCGCCGGAAGAGTCGCAGACGGATATCGGGCGGCGCAGAAACAGGCCGTCAAGCGCAAAGTTGACAAACTGTCCGGGCCGCTTTATCTCGGTGCAGTCGCCCGAGAGAGTCATTTTATATACGCCGTCGGCGATACGGGTCTGATTTGTAACTGTCAGAATGGTCTGTTTCACATTTTGCTCCTTATATCATGAATCTATCGTGGAAATGCTGAGCGTTATTTCCTCAAGTACGTCAAGAAGCACTCGCACGGTGTCCAGTGCGGTAAACATGGTGACGTTGTTTTCAACTGCGCAGCGGCGTATTGCATAGCCGTCGGATTCCTGATGTATCGAGCTCATATCGCGGGTATTGATGACGTAATTGACATATCCCTGACGGATAGAGTCGAGTATCTCCTCGCTGCCTTCGCTGATTTTTTGCTTTACACGGGTGCGTATTCCGTGTTTCTTCAGGAACATAGCCGTGCCGTGGGTCGCTTCTATATTAAAGCCGAGGTTGTAGAAGCGCCGTATGAGCGGCAGTGCTTCCTCCTTGTCCTTATCCGCGATAGTGACGAGAATGGTGCCGTAATTCATAACGTTCATTCCCGAGGACTGCAGAGCCTTGTATAGTGCGCGGTTGAGCTTGTCGTCGTATCCTATTGCTTCGCCGGTGGACTTCATTTCCGGTGAAAGATATGCGTCCAGGCCGCGCAGCTTGGAGAAGGAGAAGGCCGGCGCCTTTACATACCAGCGCTTCTTCTCGGGCGGATATATGCTCGAAAGTCCCTGCTCCCTGAGCGATTTGCCGAGAATGACAAGCGTTGCTATGTCGGCGAGAGAGTAGCCGGTTGCCTTTGACAGGAAGGGGACCGTTCTCGAAGAGCGCGGATTAACCTCGATGACATATACGTTTTCCTCGCAGTCAACTATAAACTGAATATTGAAAAGACCGACTATTCCTATTCCGAGGCCCAGCGCCTTGGTATAGTCGAGAATGGTTTTCTTGGCTTTTTCCGAAATGCTGAAGGTCGGATAAACGCTTATAGAGTCGCCGGAATGGATTCCCGTGCGCTCAACGTGCTCCATTATTCCAGGCACGAACACGTCCGTGCCGTCGCAGATGGCGTCGACCTCCAGCTCCTTGCCGACAATATACTTGTCGACAAGAACCGGCTGCTCGGTGTTTATCGCAACAGCCGTCTTGAGATACTGCCTGAGCGACTGCTCGTTTGATACTATCTGCATCGCTCTTCCGCCCAGCACATAGCTCGGTCTGACGAGCACCGGGTAGCCTATTTCGGCGGCGGCCGTTACGCCGTCCTCTATCCTGGTTACCGCTCTGCCCTTGGGCTGAGGAATGGCGAGATCCTCCATGACCTTTTCGAACGAATCCCTGTTTTCGGCGCGCTCTATTGCCGCGCAATCAGTGCCGATAATCTTTACGCCGCGGCGCGTCAGAGAATCGGCGAGGTTTATTGCGGTCTGACCGCCGAGAGAGGCGATTACTCCTATCGGCTTTTCAAGCTCGATGATGTTCATTACATCCTCGCTTGTCAGCGGTTCGAAGTAGAGCTTGTCACTTGTGGTGTAATCGGTCGAGACGGTTTCGGGGTTGTTGTTTATTATAATGGCTTCGTAGCCGTTGTTTTTTATGGTCCAGACGGCGTGAACCGTGGAGTAGTCGAACTCCACGCCCTGTCCGATTCGTATCGGGCCGCTGCCCAGTACGACGATTTTCTTTTTGTCGCTGACTATCGACTCGTTTTCCTGCTCATAGGTCGAGTAAAAATACGGGATGTAGCTTTCAAATTCGGACGCGCAGGTGTCTATCATCTTATATACCGGGAAGATTTTATTTTTGCGGCGAAGCTCATATACTTCGTCGTCGGTCTCTCCCCACAGCTTTGCTATGTATTCGTCCGAAAAGCCCATTTTCTTGGCATAGGCAAGGACTTTTGTGTCGTCCTTATGCTCTTTTATCTCTTTTTCGTAATCGATTATGTTGCGTATCATTTCGATAAACAGCATATCTATTCGCGTTTCGTCGGCGATAATGCCGATGTCCACGCCCAGACGGATAAGCTGTGCTATCGCGAAAATCCGGTCGTCAGTGCCGATTTTGATATATTCGAGCAGTTCGTCGCGCTGCATGAAATCGAACTTTTCCATGTGGAGGTGGCAGACGCCGATTTCCAGCGAGCGGACCGATTTCAGCAGGCTTTCCTCCATGGTGCGTCCTATGCTCATTACTTCGCCGGTCGCCTTCATCTGAGTGCTGAGCTTGTTTGAAGCCGTTGCAAACTTGTCGAAGGGGAAACGCGGCATTTTTGTTACCACATAGTCGAGCGTCGGCTCAAAGCTTGCCGGAGTGTTTGCTATCATTATTTCATCCAGCGTGAGACCGACGGCGATTTTTGCCGAGACGCGCGCTATCGGATAGCCGCTTGCCTTGCTTGCGAGAGCGGAGGAGCGGGAAACTCGCGGGTTGACCTCTATGACATAGTAGTTGAAGCTTTGCGGGTCGAGCGCGAACTGAACGTTGCAGCCGCCCTCTATCTTGAGAGCGCGGATTATTTTGAGCGCGCTGTCGCGCAGAAGATGGTATTCCTTATTGGTCAGCGTCTGACTGGGAGCCACGACTATTGAGTCTCCGGTGTGTATGCCGACCGGGTCGATATTTTCCATGTTGCAGATGGTAATGGCGGTATCGTTAGCGTCGCGCATAACCTCGTATTCTATTTCTTTGTAGCCCTTGATGCTCTTTTCAACAAGCACCTGCTTGACAGGAGACAGCTTGAGCGCGTTTTTCATGATTTCACGCAGCTCCTCCTCGTTGTCGGCGAAGCCGCCGCCCGTGCCGCCCAGCGTGAACGCGGGTCTGAGAACTACGGGATAGCCTATGCGCTCTGCCGCCTCGATAGCCTCCTCGGTCGAGTGGGTTATTTCGCTTTTCAGCACCGGCTCTCCCAGCTCTTCGCAAAGCTCCTTGAAAAGCTCTCTGTCTTCGGCGCGGTCGATAGACGCGCAGTCAGTACCGAGAACCTCGACCTGACATTCCCGCAGGACGCCCTTCTTTTCGAGCTGCATTACGAGATTCAGTCCGGTCTGACCGCCTATTCCGGGCACTATCGCATCGGGGCGTTCATAACGGAGAATTTTCGCCGCGTATTCCAGGGTGAGCGGCTCCATATATACCTTGTCGGCAATAGCGGTATCTGTCATTATGGTTGCGGGGTTGGAGTTGAGCAGAATTACCTCGTAGCCTTCTTCCTTGAGGGAAAGGCATGCCTGAGTGCCTGCGTAGTCGAATTCCGCCGCCTGTCCTATAACGATGGGGCCGGAGCCGATAACGAGTATTTTTTTGAGATCAGTTCTTTTTGGCACTGTCCTTTGCCTCCTTTACTGCTGAAATGAATTTATCAAAGAGATACGCGCTGTCCTGCGGGCCGGGCGCGCTCTCGGGATGGTACTGTACGGAGAATATACGGTCTTGAGCGCACTCAACGCCCTCGACGGTATTGTCCAGCAGATTTATGTGCGTTATTTCAAGACCCGTCCCCTCCACCGAGGAAGCGTCGACCGCATAGCTGTGATTCTGGCTGGTTATTTCTATTTTGCCCGTTTTGAGATTTTTTACCGGGTGGTTTCCGCCTCTGTGGCCGAATTTCAGCTTGTATGTCTTGGCGCCGTAGGCAAGGCTTATCATCTGGTGGCCGAGACATATTCCGCAGATGGGATATTTGCCCCTGATTTTACGGATAAGCTCTATTACCGGAGTGACATCCTCTGGGTCACCGGGACCGTTTGAGAGAAAAACTCCGTCGGGGCGAAAGCTCTCGATTTCGGCGGCGGTTGTGTTCCACGGCACTACCGTTACGTTGCACCCGCGCGCATTCAGTGAACGGATTATATTGAGCTTAATGCCGCAGTCCACGGCGACGATATTGTATTTCGGGTTGGAGGTGCGGCTGTACCAACGCTTTTTACAGCTGACCTTTGAGACGGCGTCGTGCGGAATTTCGGTTGCAGAGAGCATTTTCAGCGCGTCCTCCGCGGGGGTATCTATGTCGGTTATCAGCACCTTGCGGCTTCCGAGGTCGCGGATGCTTCTGGTGAGCTTTCTCGTGTCAATGCCCGAGATAGCCGGTATGTGGTTCTCGACGAGAATTTCCGACAGCGTTTTTGTGTATCGGAAATTACTGGGAAAGTCGTTGTACGAGCGTACTATAAGGCCGCCGATTGTAGGAGTCTTACATTCAAAGTCGTCGTCGGCGATGCCGTAGTTGCCGATGATAGGATAGGTCATTACGACCATCTGATATGTGTAGGACGGGTCGGATACTATTTCCTGATATCCTACCATGGAGGTGTTGAATACTATTTCGCACACCCTGTCGCAGCTGTCGCCGAAGCCGTATCCCAAGTAGACGCTGCCGTCCTCAAGTACTATTTTTCTGTCGAATTCTCTTGCCATACTATCCTC
Source organism: Bacillota bacterium (assembly GCA_029006345.1). Lineage (GTDB taxonomy): Bacteria > Bacillota > Clostridia > Oscillospirales > SIG627 > SUG1173. The sequence goes on along the minus strand of JAQXGK010000075.1, from coordinate 25,926 downwards.
CCGTTTACCATCGTCATTATGCATTTGCCGAATACTTCTTTTCCTTCAAACGGCGTGCTTCTGCCCTTTGACAGAAACTCGTCCGGGTTTATTTTATATTGCTGCCGCAGGTCAAAAACCGCAAGGTCGGCTCTGTCTCCGATTTCCAGTCCGCCCGGAATATTGAAGCGCCGTTTGGGGCTCAGCGACATGAGTTCAATCAGCTTTTCAAGCGTAATGATGTTATTTTTGACAAGCTCGGTATACAGAACCGGAAACGCGCACTCCAGTCCGACCACGCCCATTGAGCTAAGCTTCAGCCCGCGGGATTTTTCCTCGGCGGAGTGCGGCGCATGGTCTGTGGCAATCATATCGATTGTACCGTCCTTAATGCCCTCGATAAGCGCGTGGCGGTCGCTTTCACTTCTCAGCGGCGGATTCATTTTGAAGCGCCCGTCGTCTTTCAGGTCGTTTTCTGTCAGTACAAGGTAATGCGGCGCCGTTTCACAGGTTATGTCAACACCGTCGGCTTTTGCTTTTCTGATCAGCTCTACGCTTTCCTTGGCGGAAACGTGGCATACATGGTAGGGACAGCCGGTCTGCCGTGCAAGCTCAATGTCGCGCCCCACCTGCTTCCATTCGCTTTCGGAACAGATACCGCGGTGACCGTTTTTCCTTGCGTACTCTCCGTCGTGAATATATCCGCCCTTGAGAAGCGAATTGTCCTCACAGTGAGCGGCAATTATTTTGCCGAGACTTTTGGCTTTATTCAATGCGGCAAGCATAATGTCGTCGCTTTGCACGCCCCTGCCGTCGTCCGAAAAGGCTGCGACATAGGGCGCCATCTTCTCCATATCAGACAGCTCTGCGCCTGCCTGGGCGCGGGTTATCGCACCGTACGGCAGCACCCGAACCGCCGCGTCGCGCTCGATTATGCTAAGCTCCTCTTTCAGGTTTTCCATGCAGTCCGGAACGGGACTGAGATTGGGCATGGCGCAGACGGCGGTGTAGCCGCCCCTCGCCGCCGCAAGCGTGCCGGTCTTTATACTCTCCTTATAAAAAAAACCCGGCTCTCGAAGATGAACGTGAACATCTGCAAGACCGGGAATAATAAAGCAACCGTCAAACGGAATAACGGCGGTATCGCCGGAAAAGCCTCGGGGACTGATATCGGCAATAATACCGTCGGAAACGAAAACATCACCCGAAACGAATCTGTTTTTGCGAAATACATAACCGTTTTTGAGAATGTAGTTCATATTTGACCGTTCCTTTCTTATGTCGTTTGGGCAAAAAAAAAGCCTTGTCGGCGACAAGATTGAAGATACTGAAGAGAAGCTGATATTCATTTCCTGCCGCAGCGGTGATACCGCAAATCGGATTTTCTATACTATACCACACAAATCGCCGCGTGTCAACCGACATGCCGCAAAATAACGGCGAAAAAACAACCGGAAAATATAAAAAATCAAAGAGTTTTTGACCGAAAAAAACAGCTATTTGAACAAAGGCGGCTCCGCAGTGCTGCTGCGGAGCCGCCTTATCGTGATTGACCGAAATTGTTGCCGGGCTGTTTTCTGCAATCGTCAGATGCTTTTATGAATTGAGAAATTCTTTCAGCTCGGCTGAAGTAGAGGTAGTGAAGAGCTGTGCGTTGCTGTCCGTGCGCTTGACAAAGCCTGTGAGAGTCTTGCCGCAGCCGACCTCTACGAAGCGGTCTGCTCCCGAAGCGAGCATATTCTTGACTGCGTCGGAGAATCTGACGGGATTGACAATATGGCGCGAAAGATACTCGGGCATATTGTTTATTATTTCGTCGTCATAGGGCTTTCCGGTAAGGTTTGAATATATCGGAATAGTCGGTCTGCCGAAGCAAAAGCGGGATATTTCGGATTTGAATTTTATTGCCGCGTCATCCATAAAGCGGCTGTGGAAAGCGCCGCTCGTTTTGAGCGGGAGCGCCTTCATTGAGTTTTCCCTGCAGAGAGCCGCCACCGCCGTGACTGCTTCCGTGTCGCCCGAAATAACCGTCTGCCCGGGGCAGTTGAAGTTGACCGGAGCGGCGTAGCCCTTGTCGGAAACCGATTTACAAAGCTCAGCTATAAGCTCGGGGGCATTTTCGTCCCCTCCGAGAATGGCAAACATACAGCCGGGATGCGCTTGCGCCGCCGCATCCATTAGCTGTGCGCGTATGGAAATCAGCCTGAGCGCGTCTTCAAACGACAGAACCTTCGCGGCATACAGCGCCGTGCATTCTCCGAGCGAGAAGCCCGCCGCGCAATCTTCGTTTTTCGGAAGTATCTCAAGCACTGCCGCGGAGTGAAGAAAGAGCGCCGTTTGTGTATATGCGGTTTGTTTCAGCTCGTCTTCCGTCAGCTCAAAGGGCAGCTTGCCGTCCTTGACAAACCCGCGCGCAGAGTCAAGCAGCGCTCTGACCTCGGGAAATTCGTCGTACAGGTCACGGCACATACCTACAGTCTGCGAACCCTGACCCGGAAAAAGATATGCTGTCATTTATTTGTTTCCTTTCATATGCTTTCACAAATGATATGCCTTTGCAATCGTTTCGGTCGCAAAGGCATAAGACGCGATATTATTCTGATTACTTGTGGCTTTCTATGTATTTTGCAACATCGCCTACGGTCTTGAGCGAGGATACATCCTCGTCGGGAACGTTTATTCCGTACTTGTCCTCGATGGTCATAAGCATTTCAACTATATCAAGGCTGTCAGCCTTGAGATCCTCAAGAATGTTAGTACTTTCCGTTATTGTCGAAGCATCGACGCGAAGCTGCTTTGCAAGCATTTCCTTGATCTGTTCAATCATTGTGTAATAATCCTTTCTTTTCCTGGTTATCTGTGCGCTTGGCATCGTTATAGATACCTATGCGCCTGATTGCAGCGTATCTTTGAAGCCGCAGCTGGTCGCGGGAGAGCTGCATGAGCTGCATCAAATTCTCCACTATTGTACTCTTAATGCTTTTTGCTGTCAAGAGGGGATCGTTTTGAGCGCCTCCGTCAGGCTCCGGTATTATGCCTGATATGATATTCAGCTTGAGAAGCTCGTCGGCCGTTATCTTCAGCATTTCGGCGGCGTCCGCCTCGCGCTCGGGATCCTTCCACAAAATGCTTGCACAGCCGCGCGGCGATATTACGGAAAAAGTGGAATTTTCAAGCATGAAAAGACGGTTGGCGCAGGCTATACCGAGCGCTCCGCCCGAGCCGCCCTCACCTGTGATGACGGAAATAATCGGCACGCTGAGCGCCATCATATTGTATAGGTTGTCGGCGATGGCCTGACCCTGTCCGCGTTCCTCGGCGGCCACTCCGCAGTATGCTCCGGGAGTATCCACAAAGGTAATTATCGGTCGGGAAAATTTTTCCGCCAGCCGCATTTGCCGGAGAGCCTTGCGGTAGCCCTCGGGATGCGCCATGGCAAAGTTGCATTCTACATTTTCCTCGATTCCGTTGCCGCGTATATTGCCGATGACCGTAACCGGAGTGTTGTCCAGCAGTGCGATGCCTGTAACTATCGCCTTATCGTCTCCGAAGGTGCGGTCTCCGTGCATTTCGATAAAGTCGTCGAAAATGTTTTCTATATAGTACTGTACCGTCGGACGGTGCGGGTGATGAGAAAGCCGGAATTTTCTGAGCGCCGCCGAGGATTTTTCGTTTTGGTTACTCATATGAACGCTCCTTGTCCTTGTCTTTGTCCCAGAACGAAATGAAGTTTTTGAGCATCCATCGCTTGGTTATTACAGGACGGTTGTATTTTATAAGCCGTGACAGCAGCTCGCGCATTTCTCCGCGCGGCACTATTCTGTCCACAAAGCCGTGTTCCGCCTGAAATTCGGCGCTCTGGAAGTCCTCCGGAAGACTGCCCTGGATAGTGCCCTCGATAACTCGCCGCCCCGCAAAGCCGATAAGCGCTCCCGGTTCGGCAAGAATGTAGTCGCCCAACATTCCGAAGCTTGCCGTAACCCCGCCGGTCGTCGGGTCGGTAAGCACCGTGATATACAGCAGGTCCATTTCCGAGTGCAGTTTTGCCGCCGCGGAAACCTTTGCCATTTGCATAAGCGACAGCACGCCCTCCTGCATTCTGGCGCCGCCCGAGGCGGTGAATATGATTACCGGCAGTTCCTCTCGGATGCCGTATTCAAACAGCCGCGCCAACTTTTCGCCGACTGCGGACCCCATAGACCCCATGAAGAAAAAGCTGTCCATTACGCCGATAAGACATTTTTGACCCTTGATTTCGGCCACGCCGGTTATAACAGCTTCATCAATGCCGGTCTTTTTGCGCTGGCGTTCAAGCTTTTCGTCGTATTCCGGTATATCCAGCGGATTTGCGGTGGTTATCTGTCCGAAAAGCTCGCGAAAGCTCCCCGGGTCTACCGTGAATGCAATTCTGCGGCGTGCGGACAAGCGCTCGTGATAGCCGCAGTACGGGCAAACATCCAGATACTCGAGCTCCTCGTCAGCGGTGATGTCGTGACCGCATTTCGGACACTTGTGGTCGCTGAAGCTGAGCTTTGCCGCTGTTCCGAGCTCGCTCGACCCCTTATCCGGACGAAACCTGAATTTTTTCAGAATATCCCTGAACATATATTGTGTCCTTTATTTTTCGTATTTTTTGAGAACAAGCGAAGCGTTGGCGCCGCCGAAAGCGAGAGAATTTGACAGCGCCGCACGGATATCGGCTTTTCTTGCCCTGAGCGGAACGCAGTCGAGATCGCATTCCTCGTCCTGCTCGTAAAGTCCCGCTGTAGGCGGAATTACTCCGTTATGGAGAGAAAGAGCGGTAATTATGCATTCTATAGCGCCCGCCGCACCCAGCATGTGCCCGATAACGCCCTTGGAGGACGAAACGGCGACCTTTGACGCATATTCGCCGAGAGCGTCCTTTATGGCGACTGTCTCATACTTGTCGTTAATAGGTGTGCCTGTGCCGTGAGCGTTGATGTAGTCGATATCGGCGGCAGTAAGACCCGCATCGGCCATAGCCGCTTTCATGGCCTTGGAGGCACCCTGTCCGTCGGGGCGGGGGCTTGTGAAGTGGTATGCGTCGGCAGTAGCGCCGTAGCCTGATATTTCGGCATAAATGTGTGCGCCGCGCGCCAGAGCGCTTTCAAGCGATTCCATGACGACTATTGCCGCGCCCTCGCTCATGACAAAGCCGCTTCTGCGCTTGTCAAACGGCAGACTGGCGAGATTAGGATCGTCGGTAAGCGACAGAGCCTTCATGTTGGCAAAGCCGGCCAGTCCGAGCGGGAATATTCCCGCCTCCGTGCCGCCTGCCAGTGCGTAATCGCTGTAGCCGTGCTTGATAGAGCGGTATGCCTCTCCGATGGCGTGTGCTCCGGTAGCGCACGCGCTTGCGACGGCGTAGCATTCGCCTCTCAGGTCAAAAAGCTGTGTGATATATCCGGTTGCCATATTGGGAATAACCGAGGGTATAAGCGTCGGGGATACTCGGTTGTAGCCGTGCTCCAGTACATATGCCGTATCATTCGAAATCTGCTCCGCACCGCCGATACCTGTTCCGACTATTACAGCCGTGCGGTCGCGGTCGAAGTCGGTTTTTTCAAGTCCGGAGTCATCGAGGGCGAGGCGCGCCGCCGCTACTGCAAATTGCGTGAATTTGCCCATTCGGCGCGACAGCTTGGGATCCATGTATTTGTCCGGGTCAAAGCTTTTGAGCTGACCTGCAAGCTTGACCTTAAAGTCCTCTTCGACACCTTCTACCGGCGTGAACAGGGGCTTTGCGTCTGTTACTGCGTTCCACAGTTCGCTGTTTGTTTCACCCGCAGGGCTTACGCTTCCCATACCGGTTATTACTACTCTTCTGGTATCTATGATAATTCAGTCCTTTCGATGTAATTCACTATATAAGTCCGCCGTCTACGGATATTACCTGCCCGGTGATGTATCTTGCGTCACGGCTTGCGAGGAATACAACGACCGAGGCGATTTCTTCGGGTCTTGCAAATCTTCCGAGCGAGATCATTTCGACGGCTTTTTCTTTAACTGCGTCGCTGAGCTTAGCTGTCATATCGGTCTCGACAAAGCCCGGCGCAACTGCGTTTACGGTAACGCCCCGTCCGCTCAGTTCCTTTGCCAGCGATTTTGTCAGTCCGATAACAGCCGCTTTGGATGCCGAGTAGTTCGCCTGACCGGCGTTGCCGTGGAGAGCCGCCGCGCTCGACATATTTATAATGCTTCCGCCCCTGTTTTTGAACATGATAGGCGAAACTGTGCGGCACATATTGAAGGTGCTTCCGAGGTTAGTATTGACCACCTCGTCAAAGCTCTCGCGCGACATGCGCAGCATCAGCGTGTCGCGGGTTATGCCGGCATTGTTTACAAGAGCCGAAATGTTCTCCGCGCCGAAAAGCGAAACCGCCTCGTCTGTCAGCGCCCGAGCCTCGTCAAAGACCGAAACGTCGGCGGAGAACATATGAGCGTCGGAGCCGAGCAAGCGGCATTTTTCCAAAACCTCCCGTGCCGCCGCCTCATTTTTCTGATAGTTTATCAGGACATTGTATCCGTTTTCGGCGAAGGCTATTGCAGTTGCGGCGCCGATTCCGCGGGAGCCGCCGGTGATTATTGCGGCCGGTTTAGCAGTATTGTTCATTAAAATGTACCGTCCAGTATTTTCTTCTTTGACCCCTCGGCGTCTGTGACGAAAAGCCTGTACCAGGTAATAAATACAAGTATTGTCCAGAGCTTGCGGTAGTTGTCGCGGGTGCCGTCGCGATGCTCGTCCAGCATCTTGAGCGCCTCGCTTGTTACTATGTAGTCGGTTGCGGTTGAGTTCTCGATAATGTCCTTTGCCCAATCGTAAAGCTCGTTTTTGAGCCAAGCTCTTACGGGCACGGGATAGCCGAGCTTAGGACGCATAAAGGTCGCTTCGTCCACAAGGTCGCGGAAGGCGTATCTGAGGATATATTTTGTGGTTTTGTGCGACAGCTTGTCGTCGTCTGTCAGCATGCTTGCCACGCGGAAAACCTCGCGGTCGAGGAACGGCACGCGCACCTCCAGCGAATGAGCCATTGACAGCCTGTCGCCCTTTGTCAGAATGTCGCCGCGTATCCAGGTGTGCATATCAACGTACTGCATCTGAAGCATGGGTGAGAGCCCGGCTTGCTTTGCCGCCTGATATACCGGAGCCGTCAGCGAGCTGAAGTGTACGTCAGGGTCAAAGGTTTTGAGAAACGGCTTCTTTTCCTGTTCGTTGAATATGAAGGCGTTGCCGACATATCTCTTTTCGAGCGGCGTGGTGCCGCGTTCCAGAAGATGCTTGCCGCGGACATTCTCCGGGAGTATGCGCGCAAGCCATGCAAGAAAGCTCTTGATAAAGCCGGGCAGGGAATAAATCTTGCCGGAATACAGTTGCTCGCCGTACACCTTGTAGCCGCCGAACAGTTCGTCCGCGCCCTCTCCGGACAGCACGACCTTGAGGTGACGCGCCGCTTCCCGGCAGATAAGGTAAATAGCAACTGTCGAAGGGTCGGCAACCGGGCTGTCTAAGTGCCACACAACCTTTTCAAATGCATTCTTGAAGTCGTCGCAGGTGCCGATAAGCTTGATATGCTCGACATCGAGATGCTTGGATATTGCCGTTGCGTCGTCTATTTCGGAATACTCCTTAACACCGAAGGCAACCGTAAACGCCTTTATTCCGGGATTGAGCTTGCTCGCAAGAGCGGTGATTATGGTGGAATCTATACCGCTTGACAGGAATGTTCCGACGTCGACGTCGCTTATCATGTGCGCCTTTACCGATTCCTCGAGTGTTTTCCTGACAAGCGCAGCCTTGTCCTCAAAGCTCATTTCCCTGTTGGGATTGAACATCGGGTCATAGTAGCGCTCGACGGTCAGCGGCTTTTGCGCCTTGACGTCATAAATCGCGTAATGTCCCGCCGGAAGCAGGTCAATGCCCCCGAGCGTTTTCGGCTCGGGTACATACTGATATGTGAAATAGTGCTGCAGCAGTGTCTTATCCACGCAAAAGCCCGCAAAATCGTTGTCGAAGAAAAACGGCTTTGTTTCGCTGGCGAATACCAGTCCGTTTTCGCTTTCGTGCAGATACAGCGGCTTTATGCCGAACGGGTCGCGGCCCAGCATAAGCATTTCCTTCTCCTTGTTGTAAAAGGCAAAGGCAAACATTCCGCGCAGACGGTTGATAAACGACGGCCCCTCAAGATAAAACAGCTTGAGCATGACCTCTATCTCGCTGTTGGTGGTGAAGCTTTCTCCCTTGGCGATAAGCTCGTCGCGAAGAATGCGGTAGTTGTAAATCTCGCCGTTGAAAATGCCGATTATCTTGCCGTCGAAAAGTGTAAAGGGCTGACTTCCTTTTTCGAGGTCGATAATCGAGAGACGTCTGAAAGCCAGAGCTATGCGGTCGTCCAGCACCAGCTTGCTGTCGTCGGGTCCGCGGTAGTGAATGGATTTCGACATCTCATTTATATTTTCTTTTTCCCAGTCCTTTACCGGTTCTTTTCTGTAAATTCCTGCAAATCCGCACAAAGTCTTAGTCTCCTGATTCCTGTTATTTTTTTATCTTGTTTTTTGCCTCGGTTAGTCTACTTTATATTCCGTGTCTTTTATACTCCATACCTCGTATGAATTTATCCTGCCGGCCAGTGCCGTGAACAACACGCCGAAAATAAGCCCGTACAAAGCTGTAAGCGTCATAAAGAGCGAGCCGGTTGTCGGAAGAAAATAAACGACAGCGTTCAGACACGCCAGCGCCGCCGCAAGCGGTATGCATAAAAGGCACAGCTTGCCGATGCCGCTTGAGTGAAATACGCTTCGCTTGGCGAGCGTATTGACAGCGCTTACTGCCATACCGCCCTGAGAGGGAAGAACCTTGATATAGTTCAGCGCTATTCGGTTGACAAGCAAAATGATGTATATCAAAAGCGCCGCCGTAATAACCGCCGTTGCCGTACCGATTATCTTCGGGGCAATCAGAGAGGAAAACAGCTCGTTGTAGCTGCCCGCATATTTAACAGCATAGTAAATTTGCAGCGCGTGCGCGGCGAGAGAGACGAGTATCCCGGCAAGTGAAAGCAGAATCGCCGAGTTTTTGACCTTTGCGACCTTCTTTATCTGCCGCAGGGCAATATAGGCTATTACAAAGAATACCGTACTCGGTATCACGTTGACCTTGTCGATATACAGACCGATGAGGAAGAATACGCCGACCGACACAAGATTTGCGGCGCCCTTCACCGTGTGAGATATCAAAAACGACGGGTTGTTGAGATAGTTTTCCCGATATTTTTGCTCAAGATAAGCCTGATGGCTTTTATCAAGGCGGCAGAGCTTTGTAAAGAAATGCAGCTTGACAGAGCTGTAAATCCCGATTCCGAATGATCCGACAAATCCCGCTATTCTCGCTCCGTTGCGCACGAGGGGGAAGACGCTTGCGCTTATCACCGCACCCGGCGAATATTCGCCGGTGACCGAGGGATCGGCTATCGAGAAAAACTCCGGAAGTGCCGTCAGCACCGCGCGGGCGATAACAGCCAGCAAAAACAGGAATTTTGCTTCGGAAACAAGATTTGAAACAGGCGATTGGCATTGAGAAAGCGTATAGTCACAGCCCGAGAAAAAGCTGTTCGCCCACATTGTTCCGACATAGATTTCAAGGACGGCGAAGGAGAAGCAGTAGACGAGAAGCATTGTGTCGTCAACCATTCCCACCGTAAAAATCAGTAAAAACTTGATAAGATTGGCTGCAATCAGGTAGTTGGAATACCGCTTCGCAAGGCTGAACCTTGCGTCGGTGTAGCAAAGCCTTGACAGCCCGCGGGAGATTAGCATCCAGCCGATAAAGTCCGGAACCGGATCGACTATGCCTATTCCGGGTATCGCCGTGAAAAGAAAACCGATAAAAATTAGGTTAAAGCCCATATACTTTTTGACCCTTTTGTTATTTGTTGTCCGTCAGCGTAACGCTGAAAAATGCCTTGAGAAGCGCATAGGCACCCATGAGAAGCCATGCGGCATTCAGTATTTGTATTACCGAGTTTACTATCGCGAGAGTCTTTTGACTCTCTACGAAATGCAGGACTGTATTTATCTCGTTGGCTATCGCCAGCGCAGAGTAAACTGCCGTGATGACAAAGCTTATATTCAGAATCCTTGCCGGCTTTTCGAGATTGTTGCAGGAGAGCAGTATTTCGCGGACTCCCTTGGACATGAAGAAATAAAATACCGGAAGCGCCGCGATTGATATATATACAACCGCCGTATATATCTTATCGGACGCCGTTCCCAAAAAACCGAGCACAAGAAAATTATACATTAGGGAATACAGGCTGACCGGAATCATAACAGCCGCCGTTGCCGCCGCGCCCTTGAGTATGCGCGCGTATGGGGATAACTTTATCAGTCCGACAAGCATAATCACCCAGCCGATAACATCCGGAAAGAAATCGAATGCCATGTTGGTGCCGATACTCATTATTCCGAAGTTGCAGAGGAAAATGTAGCCGAAAAATAACAACCCGAAGCCCATTTGCGTTACCGTTCCTTTATCGTGTTTTGTCGGTTGTTTAATACTGAGGATTCAGGCGGCCGGTCATCCGTTTTCCTGAGAGTTGCCGCCCTGAGCGCCGCAGCACTTTTTGTACTTTTTGCCGCTGCCGCAGGGGCAGGGATCGTTTCTGCCGACCTTTTCGGCCGCAGTATTGCGCTTTGGCTGACGGCTGACGGAGCCGTCTGATGCCGAGCCGTGAGACGCGCCGGTAATCTTTGCCACCTGCTCGCGCGCGCTTTCCACCGGCCGCGGAATTGCCGAAAGAAGCATCATTACCGTATCGTGACGGATGGCGGCTATCATTTCGTCAAACATCTGCGCGCCGACTATCTTGTATTCGACTATCGGCTTTCTCTGACCGTATGACTGAAGTCCGATGCTTCCCATAAGGTCGCTCATTGCGTCAATGTGATCCATCCATTTCAGATCGACATTGCGCAGAAGGATTCTCCGCTCTACCTCACGGAACTGCTCCTCGCCGAACAGCGCTTCCTTTTCCTCGTAGCGCTTGTGGGCCCTTTCGGTCAGCATTTCCGTAATGCTTTCGCGGGTAAGACCTATCAAGTCCGTCTGGCTGTATTTGAAGTCGTCCTCGTTTGTCAGAATTCCCATAAACTGAGCCTTGAGCGACGCAAAGTTCCATTCGTCCGGCACATCCGACGAGCAGTAGCTCATGACCGATTCTTCGATAAGGTTGTCGAGCATGGTCATGATGCTCGGCTTGACGCTTTCGCCGTCCAGCACCGCGCGGCGCTGGTTGTAAATCACCTTGCGCTGTTCGTTCATGACGTCGTCGTACATAATGACGTTTTTGCGGCGTTCGAAGTTTTGACCCTCAAGGCGCTTCTGAGCGTTTTCTATTTGATTTGCTATTATTTTCGCGTCAATGGGCTGATCTTCCTCGATTTTGAGCGCGTTTACGACGTTAATAATTCTGTCGCCGCCGAAAAGACGCATAAGATCGTCCTCAAACGAAAGGAAGAATATCGAGGTTCCTTCGTCTCCCTGACGTCCGGAACGGCCGCGAAGCTGGTTATCGATACGGCGCGATTCGTGACGCTCGGTGCCTATGATGTACAGTCCGCCGGCGGCCTTGACCTTGGCTATTTCCGGCTCAAGCTCCTTTTTGTACTTGTCCACAAGCTCGGAATAATGCTGTCTTGCGGTCAGTATTTCCTCGTCGTCGGTTGCAAAGAAGCTGTCGGCATTGGCTATCATTTCCTCAGTCATGCCCTCGCGGCGAAGCTGAGTCATCGCCATGTATTCGGGGTTGCCGCCGAGCTTGATGTCGGTTCCTCGGCCCGCCATATTGGTGGAGATGGTAACCGCGCCGAGACTGCCGGCCTGAGCGACTATCTCAGCCTCCTTCTGATGGTGCTTTGCATTCAGGATGTTGTGCGGAATGCCCTCCTTGGAAAGCATTTTGGCGAGTAATTCGCTCTTGTCTATCGATACGGTGCCGACCAGTACGGGCTGGCCCTTGGCGTGTGCCGCTTTGATTTCCTCTATAATTGCGTGATATTTACCCGCGACCGACTTGTAGACCCTGTCATTCTGGTCTATGCGTACCATCGGCTTGTTAGTGGGTATCTCTACAACGTCGAGAGAGTATGTCTCTCTGAATTCCTGTTCCTCGGTCAGAGCGGTACCGGTCATGCCGGACAGCTTTTTGAAGAGACGGAAGTAGTTCTGGAAGGTAATCGTGGCGAGCGTTTTGCTTTCGCGCTCCACCTTGACGCCTTCCTTAGCCTCGATTGCCTGATGCAGGCCGTCCGAATAGCGTCTGCCCGGCATCAAGCGGCCGGTGAAGGTGTCTACTATTATAACGGCGCCGTCCTTTACTATGTAATCGACGTCCTTTTTCATGACTCCGACAGCCTTTATCGCCTGCATGATGTGATGGTTGAGCGTGGCGTTTTCGGCGTCGCCGAGATTTTCCAGATTCCAGTGCTTTTCCGCCTTGGCTATGCCCTTTGCGGTGAGCGTTGCCGTGCGCGCCTTTTCATCAACTATATAGTCGCCGTCGATATCGTCGTCAAGCTGCTTTGTGTCGGTTTCCTTTATGATGTACGGCTTGAGTTTTTTTGCGAATGCGTCCGCGGCGCCGTACAGCGCTGTGGAGTTTTCGCCCATGCCTGAAATGATAAGCGGCGTGCGCGCTTCGTCTATCAGAATGCTGTCGACCTCGTCGACTATGGCGAATGAATGGCCGCGCTGAACGATGTCCTTTTTATACACTACCATGTTGTCACGCAGGTAGTCGAAGCCGAATTCATTGTTGGTTCCGTAGGTTATATCGGCGTTGTAGGCGGCGTGCTTTTCCTCGGCGGTTTGTCCGGGAACGACAAGCCCGGTGGTCATTCCGAGAAAATTATACACCTTGCCCATCCATTCGCTGTCTCGGCGGGCAAGATAGTCGTTGACTGTGACTATGTGAACGTTTTCACCTGTCAAGGCATTCAGGTATGCGGGCAGGGTGGCGACCAGCGTCTTACCTTCGCCGGTTTTCATTTCGGCTATTCTGCCCTGATGCAGTACGATACCGCCGATAAGCTGTACCCTGTAGTGGCGCAGACCGATAACCCGCGCCGCCGCCTCTCTTACGGTGGCGAAGGCCTCCGGCAGCAGATCGTCGAGCGATGCGCCGTTTTTAAGGCATTCCTTCAGACGGGGAGTTTCGGCTTTGAGCTGCTCGTCCGACATGGCCTTGTATTTGTCTTCCAGAGCTTCTATTTTATTAACTGTCGGCATGAGCCTTTTGATTTCGTGGCTCGAATGCGTTCCGAATATCTTGGATACTATTCCCATACAGATTTCCTTTCCGGACGGCGGCCGAAAATGACCGCACTATAAAAATCCAACTTACATTATATCTTCTGAGAGTGATTTTATCAAGAGATTTTTCAAATATATGCCATATTAACGAATATAGGGCGGCGTTTTTGCGTGCCCCGGGACAGTTTGTGGCAATAAATGTCGCGGCGAATAATATAAATTAGTAAATAATTGTGCGAAAGGAGCTCCCGTGAGCAAAAAAAGGAAGGTATTTATTGTAATTGCCGTCGTGTTGACTCTGCTTAACGCTCTGCTGATAGCGGCCGCTGTCAGACTGTCTCCGACGGTAGAGGCGATGGCAAGGGCGCAAGCCGAGCGCGAGGCAGCAAGGATTATTAACGAAAGCGTCCTGCAGCTTGTGGAGCGCGACGGCCTGGATTACTCGGCGCTGGTGGTCGAAAAGCGTTCGGCGGACGGGCGCATTGTTTCTCTTCAGTGCGATATGGATAAGGTCAATCGCTTTAAGAGCGAGCTGACGGAGCTGATAGCGGACAGACTTGATAGTATTGATGCCGAGAGCATTTCGGTCCCTCTCGGTAATGCTCTCGGCTCTTTTATTACCTCGGGCCGTGGACCGGATATCCCGGTCAGAATAGTGTCGGTCGGCAGCGTAGTCAGCACGCTTGACAATGATTTTGCGGCTGTCGGAATAAACCAGACGCGCCACAGGATATTGCTGTCGGTCGGGCTGACCTTTACCCTCGCTTTTCCCGGTGGAAGCGGCGAGGTTGCGGTGGAGGATACCGTATGTATTGCCGAGACGATTATTGCGGGCGAGATCCCCGAGCGTTATGCCGTGTTCTGAACAGAGAAATACGGCAATATTGCCAAAGTTTCAAAAATCTCTTTTCAACTCGGATAATATATGTTAAAATATGAAATAAATCATTATAACAGTATCGGTAATTTAGCCTTTGTGTATAGATATCTATAATAAGGATGTGAATTATTCATGAAAGCCAAGCTTATTTGCCTGATCCTCTGCGTGGTGGTGTTCTGCGTGTCGATATCGATGATGTTCAACCTCGTAGATTTGAGAAACGCAGGCGCCAACGCCAACGGGAATATGACCGCGACAGACGAACCGGCAACAGACGAGACCGCCCCTGTTGAGAGCGGTGCCGACAGCGTGTTTACGCGCGACACGGTCATTAAGATTGCAAATGAAGCCGAGCAGTTCATCACACGGCTTGCCGTTGAAAACGACAAGGAGTATAAGGAGTCGCTTCCCAAGCTTATAGAGAATCTGGGCAAGGCGGGCGAGTACCTGTCAAGCGAGCAGCAGGACGCCGATGGGGCAGCGTACTTTACGGGGCTTGCGGCGCTGTTCAAGGGTATAATAGACACACCTTTTGCCGACGCCTCCAGCTTTTCCAGCAGAGTGTCGCTCATGCTGAGCGAGCTCGACGGTATCTATCCGACCGCCGCTGCCGCCGCCGCTGAGGCAGACACCGAAAACGAGATTAAAATGCACTATCCCAAGTTCGACACCTCGGAAAACGGCAGCTTTGTGCGTGCCATGCTTGCGATTTACAACCGGCAGAAGCTTGAGGACAAGAATGCGGTCACCGTATCTTTCGGCGGAAATCTTGTGCTGGGCGACTATATCAGCAATACCTCCGACAGCACCTTTGCTTCTCAGTATGCCGAGTACGGCAGTACCGGCTTCCCGCTTTACGGACTTACACCGGTATTCTCGGCAGATACCCTTTCAATAGTCAATCTTCAGAGCCCTCTTACCTCCTCAAATTCCATGACAAACGGCATAAGCGCCATCAAGGGCGATCCCACCTACGCGCAGATGCTCAAGGATGGCGGCGTCGAGCTTGCAGAGCTCACCGGAAGTCATATGAACGACTACGGCGACGAGGGCATTGCCGATACGGTAAAAGTGCTCTCGGAGCTTGAAATTTTCTCCTGTACGGCAAAGGAAAACTCAAATATCGCATACTTTGAAAGCGACAAGGCAAAGATAGCGGTCGTTTCGTATAATATGATCGGCGCAAAGAGCGCGCTTGTAGACCAGCCGAAGGCAGATATCCAGACTGCGCGAGACAACGGTGCGAAAATTGTTGTTGCCGCGTTCAACTGGGCGGCAAGCGGCTCGGCAGACGGACTGTACAACACAGAGGTAGACAATATTCTGCCTAAGACCGCGAGAGCAGCGATAGACAACGGAGCAGACCTTGTTCTCGGTTCGGGGCCTCATGTAATAATGGGCATGGAGAAGTACACCGGCCAGTCGCGCAGCGGTACGATAGTGTACAGCCCCGGCGATATTTCATACGCCGGCCAGAAGGATGCCGGACTTGCCGGAGACAGAGGCTTCATTTTCAGCCAGACCTTCACGCTTGACGGCGACAGTGTCACGGCGGCAACCCCCGAAATATATCCGATAAAAACCTCTGAGCTCGCTCCGTCGCTTGTATTTGACTCGTCGGCAACAGCCGTCAGAGACGAAATAGTGAATAATTCCAAGGTAATCAATAAAAAGTACAGGGTGACGGCGGACGACCTGAGCGTTATATCGATTTCAAAAACAAAGTAAAAAGAAGCGCCCGCGAATCGCTTATTTCGCGGGCGCTTTTCATGTGTAAAGGGGTGTATTTCCGTGTCGGCAAAACAGGCAAAGACAAATGCCGTACGCATTTTGGAAAATGCAAAAATACCGTTTGAAACCGAAACCTATGAGGTGGACGAGAGCGACCTGTCAGGCGAGCATATCGCAAACACTCTCGGCCAGGAGGTCGGCAGAGTGTTTAAGACGCTTGTAATGCACGGTGATAAAACCGGCTTTCTGGTCTGCTGTGTTCCGGTCGCCATGACGGTGAATCTGAAGTCGGTCGCCGTAATAAGCGGCAATAAGAGCGTGGAGATGATTCATGTCAAGGAGCTTCTGCCGCTTACGGGATATGTCCGTGGCGGCTGCAGTCCCGTCGGTATGAAGAAGAAATTTCCGACCTTTTTCCATTCCTCCGCTCTTGACTGGGACAGAATTTATTTGAGCGGCGGACGGCGCGGGCTTCAGATAATAGTTGCGCCCGCGGATATTATCAAGCTGTGCGGGGCTCAGGTAGGCGAGATAGCGAACTGAGTTTATCCCCTGTCTTTTTTGCGGCGTTGATAAATATACACCGCCAGCCTTGAAATAAGTATGCCTAATGTCACCCCGGCAAAATCCACGAGGATATCGGGTACCATGCCGGTCCTTCCCGGGGTGTGATACTGTATGTATTCGTCGATTACGGCGGCTGTCAGTCCGGCAAAGGAAGTGCTGAGAACCAAAATGTCATGCCGCCCGGACAGACAGTACGCGGCAAGATAGCACATGGTCCCGAATATGCAGAATTCGAACATGTGCGCCGTTTTGCGAATAAAGTTCTTGAAATATCCGACCAGCTCGGCGTCCGAGCTCCCGCCCGCTTCAACAGCGTCGGCGGCTTTTTCTATTATGGGGTCGCTGAGAGAGTTTGACCGGCTCCCGTTCTGCAATGAATTTGCGAAAATGAATAGCAGCGAAAAGAGCGCGAGAATGGCGAAAACAGTGCCGGCGACGCGCCTTTTGTTCATACTGTAACCTCCGTGCGGCGTTTGTTACCTGTAATCGTCCGAAAACTTGCCGTGAATCCTGAACCCATCAAAATTCCATTGTCTGAGAACCTCGTATACTGCTATGGCTACCGAATTCGAGAGATTGAGACTGCGTATGTCCTGAAGCATGGGCAGCCGCAGGGAGCGGTCGAGGTTTTTCAGTATCAGCTCCTCAGGCAGCCCCTTTGTCTCCTTGCCGAAAAAAAGGTAGGTCTTGCCCTTGTATTCGACATCGGTATAAAGATTCGGCGCCTTGGTCGAGAAGTAGTAAAAATCACCTTGATTTTCGGAAAAGAAATGCTCGAGATTGCGGTAGCGGTAGAGCTCCAGCTTGTCCCAGTAGTCGAGCCCGGCGCGCTTGAGATTTCTGTCGGTTATCTCAAATCCGAGCGGTTCGATGAGGTGCAGAGCGCACCCGGTCGCGGCGCAGGTCCGCGAAATATTACCCGTGTTTTGCGGTATTTCGGGTTCTACCAGTACAATGTTGAGTGCGTGTTCCATTGATTATAGTTACCTTTAGAATTACTTGGTTGTATCTGTGCTCGGTACATATCCCTCTGCCGCGGAGCTTATGTCCTGAATGTAGCCCGTAAGCCCGAGAGACTGCATATGCTCGACCGCACGCTGATATTCCAGCGAGGTAATGCGGCGGTTAAGCTCGGTAAAAGCGGCTGTTTTGCCGTTTGGCGTGTATTGGCTCATCAGGCTGACAAGCGCGTAGCCCTCCCCGAATTCCGAGAGAATCGCGGCTATCCTATCCAATACTGCTTTTGTGTCTTTTATCCCGCCGGGCAGTACGAGATGACGTATAATTACGCCGGAAACAAGCAAACCGTTATCGTCAAACTTCGGCTTGCCCGTTTGCTCGAGCATCAGATGCAGCGACTTTTCAGCGATTTCGCAGTAATCCCGCGCTCGGCTGTATCGCTGTGCGCGCTCCGGCAGAGCATACTTGAAGTCAGTCAGAAAAACGTCGGCGTATTTGCCGATTTCGGGTATCATTTCGGGGTTTTCATAGCCCGAGGTGTTGTAAACCACGGGTATTTTCAGCTGATGTCCTATCAGCTCGAGCGCGTCGCGGACGGCGGGGAAGAAATGCGTCGGAGTGACAAGATCGAGGTTGTGCGCTCCTTTTTCCTGAAGATATAAAAAAAGCCCGGCAAGCTCATTTGCCGAGTAGACTTTCCCGGAGCCGCCGCGGCTGAAACCGATGTTCTGACAGTAGACGCATTGAAGCGGACAGCCGGAGAAGAAAACCGCTCCCGCGCCGCGCGTACCGCTGATGCACGGCTCCTCCCAGTGGTGCAGCATATAGCTCGACACCGAGGCATTAGCCCCGCAACGGCAGACACCTACGGCTGTTTCGCGGTCGATGCCACACCTGCGGGGACATAAATTACAGAGCATGTTTTACTCGGCTTTTTTCTCTTCGATGTAGTCGGTAAGGTCTCCGATGGTGATGAGGCTGTGGAGTTCATCCTCCTCTATCTCGATATTGTACTTTTCCTCACAGAGAACAACGAGGTCGGCAAGCTCGAGAGAGTTGAGCTTCAGGTCCTCCACGAAGTTTGCGTCGGGTGTTATCAGCGCCTCGTCAACATCAAGCTCGTCAATAAGAATGGATTTGATTTCGTCAAACATAATAGTCTCCTTAAAAGTATAAGCTAAAAATAAGCCGATTGATTATCAATTGACTGTCAGCAAAATCATTATAGGAGCAGAAAGGCGTTTTGTCAACTGAAAAAACTTGTCTTGCCGAGGAACTGAATTTCAAAAAAACCAAATTTCAAAAAAAATATGTTGATAATTTGTGTCGTTTGTGATACCATTTCTTTAATAGCTTGATGGGCGTGCTTTCGCCCGTTGAAATAATATTATTTGGAAGGAGCAAATGAACAATATGAAAAAGAGACTTGTATCTGCATTTCTTGCTGTTGCAATGATGCTGACGCTTGTCATGGCGGTTTCCTGCTCTGACGAAGGTTCCGAAACAAAGACCGGGGACGTCGTTCAGACAGCCGAAGACAATTTCGAGATAAAGGATCTCGGCGGCTACGAGCTCAAGGTTTACACAAGAGGCGAGGAAAGCGGATTCGGCCCCTGGCAGACCGTTGACCTTACTGCCGAGGAGCTTAACAGCGAGATAATCAATGACGCTGTTTATAACCGTAATGCCGCTATAGAGCAGAAGTACAATTTCACCATAAAGAGCGTTGTCTCTCCCGCCGACCAGTACGAACAGGCTCAGGCTTCCATTATTTCTCAGGACGGAGCGTTTGACCTTATCATTGCAGACGGACAGATTTGCGCTCAGCTTGCCCAGAACGGTTATCTTATCGACTTGAATTCCATTAAGGATCTCGATCTTTCACAGGATTGGTGGGATCAGAACGCAAACAGCGACCTGTCGATAGGCGACAAGCTCTACTTTACCACCGGCGACCTTTCCATTTCGGCGGCTGACGCTACATGGGTCACCACCTTTAACAAGTCGGTTCTTCAGGAATTCTCGATCGAGAGCCCGTACACTCTTGTTGATAACAACGAGTGGACCTTTGAAAAGCTCCTTTCACTTGCAAAGGATGTTACCGCCGACATCGACGGCGACGGCGCTATGACTGAAAATGACCGTTACGGTTATATCTACGAGCCGTTCAATAACTACGCTCTGTTCTCGGCGTTCGGAAACTCCATTTCATCTAAGGACGAGGACGGCTATCCGGTTCTCTCGGTATTCACGGATCACTCGGTAAGCTCTTTTGAGCTTATTCAAAAGGTTTCGGACGACCGCGACAACTACTTCATCAACTGGTCTACAGATTGCTACAAGGTGTTCTCGGATAACAGAGCGCTTTTCGGTGCGACTACAATTCTTACCGTCAGACTGACATATAAGGAAATGGAGTCTGACTACGGTATTCTTCCCATGCCTAAGTATGACGAGAATCAGGACAGATACTATGATATCGTTAATGCTTCTACCTGCAGCTCGTTCTACTGCATACCCACTTCTGCTGCGGATCCCGAGAAGACAGGCTACGCGCTCAGCGCGCTTTGCCACGATTCAAAGACGACCCTGCGTCCCGCATACTACGAACTCGCTCTTGAGCGCCGCTCTATGAGAGATGAGGATTCCGTAAGAATGCTCGACATAATCCTCGACAGCCGCTGCTACGATATCGCCACCATTTACAACTGGGGCGATTGGTACAGCTTCTTCTACCCGGGTATGTACGACAATATCGGCATTAACTTTGCTTCCACATACAATGCTAACAGCGGAGCAACACTGTCTGCAATTCAGGCTACCGTGGACGCATATAAGAACAATCTTTCATAACAGGTTATTTGCGGTTAAGGGTGCGTCCGTACAGGATGCACCCTTTAGTTTATACAGAGGTTTGATATTATAATGTTTGAACCCATCACGGTCAAAAAAAGAAAATATCCGCTATTCATCGCGGCGGCAGTCCTGTTTGCCGTCGCCGTTTGCTTTGCATTGCTTTTCTTTTCCC
This sequence comes from Bacillota bacterium, assembly GCA_029006345.1. GTDB lineage: Bacteria > Bacillota > Clostridia > Oscillospirales > SIG627 > SUG1173. The sequence continues at coordinate 5,454 of JAQXGK010000075.1, read as the reverse complement.
GACGCATGGTAATGCCTGCGCCGAGCAGTCACCGTGTAAGCGATTTCCGTTCCCTTGCCGCGCTGGCAGAGGAGGGCGTGCCGGACGGAGATACCGTGATTTTCACCGGCGATTTCAAACTGGAGGATTCGGTGGTTTTTGACAGCGCCGTTTCACTGGATTTTCAAAAGAAACCGGATTTTAACGGATATTCCGTTACGGTGACGGGAGACGCCGACCTCGACATTTCGCTTACGGCGGCGCAGGGCGTCAGGCTGAGCGTCGGGGAGGTTATTTTTGACTGCCCGGACTGCGATTTGACCTGGAAGGCGGACAGCGTTCCCGAAATGTTCCTTGCCGGCAAATACATGAACTTCGAAAGTCTCAACGGCGTTAAGGTCAGCGACGGGGGACTGGGCGGAAAGGGTAAGGCGCGAATAACTGCTGTCACCCTGAAAAAAGAGGACAATCCCTGGCTTGGCCGGGATATTGAGTGCGACATCAGCGGAAAGGAAATTACGGCAACGCTTCCATACCTTGTCAGCGGATTTGATATTCAGAATGTCAGGCTGAGCGTGCAGGCTGACGGAGAATATTCGTATATCGGCTGCTTAAACAGCGACGGCAGCGTTAATATGACCGGAAAGGCTGTTATATCGGTGTCAGACGGCGAAGAAACGTATAATTACCGATTGCTTGCCCGGCGCGACGGCTTGGATATACCGGTGATATATATCGATACCGATAATAACTGCCAAATCACCTCCAAGGACGAGTATGTCAATGCAACGCTTACCATAGACTCAAACGGGTATGAAGATTTTGAATCGGTTGAATTCGCGCAAATCCGCATCGAGGGCAGGGGTAATTCCTCGTGGGAATTTGATAAGAAGCCGTATAAGCTCCGTTTTTCCGAGAAAATCTCGGTGTTCGGACTTGCCGAGGCAACCGATTACGCGCTTTTTGCGAATTATACCGACAAAAGTCTGATGCGCAACCGCGTTGCGCTCGAAATGGCAAAGGAATTGAGCTTTGACTATACACCTACGCAGTACCCGGCAGATGTGTTTCTGAACGGCGATTATATAGGCGTTTACACCTTCGGGGAGCATCTGGAAACCGGCGAGGGCAGAGTGGATATCAAGCCCGAGCTCGGAGTGGACGATACAGAATACTTTATTGAGGTCGGAGGCGTGGAGAGCGGCGTAAATACAAAGGGCTACGACTATTTTCACGCTGGTCTTATAGAGTTTGCGCTCATAAAGGCCCCGATCGCACAGTATATGACCGACAGCCAGTTTTGCTTTATACGCGATTGGTTTCTCAAGACTAACGAGGCGATAGTCAGCGGACAGAACTATTCAGATTATATAGATGTGGGGTCGCTTATCGATTGGCTCATCATGACCGAGCTGACCAATAATACCGATTCCGCCTTTCGCCGCAGCTGCTATTTTACCAAGAAAGCGGGCGGCAAGCTGAAAATGGGGCCCGTGTGGGATCACGACCTCGCCTTCGGCAATTTCATACGCGACTGTGAGGATTATTCGACCTGGGCGACCTCCACCGATGACGATTATGTCGGAACTACCTGGAGTACATACCTCTTTGAGGACGAAGAATTTATGCACCTGTTCGCTCTGCGCTGGATGCAGGTTAAGGATAAGCTCCTTGACCGTGCGTACGAGGTTATAGAAACCACTGCCGAGCAGATAAACCGTTCGCAGGTGTATAATTTCACCGTGTGGGATATACTTGACGAACGCGTGAAATTTGAGCGCAACGACGTGACCGAGTATAATACTTTCAAAAAACAGGTGTTGTATCTCATGGATTTTCTCGAAACACGCTCGGAATGGCTGGATAAAACTCTCTCAAAGTATCTGTAAAGCCTTGAAAAAACATTTTTACTATTGTATAATCATAAGGAATTTTGTGATCTGAAAGGAATAATCAAATGCTTAAATTCGCTTTTGCAGGCTTCCGTCATCCGCATATCAATGCTTTTTACAAGATGTGCGAGGCAAATCCGGATGTGGAAATAGCCTATGCTTTTGAAGAAAACGACGAGGCGAGAGCCGCCGCAGAAGAAGCTCTCGGCGTGAAATTCACACACGCCGACTATGCCGATATGCTAAAGGAAAAGGATATCGACGTGGTTGTTATCGGCGACTATTACGGCATACGAGGTCAGCGCGCCATAGAGGCGCTCAGGGCAGGACATCATATCTATTCCGACAAGCCTCTTTGCACGAGCCTTGCCGAGCTTGACGAGATAGAGCGTCTTTCCGCAGAGAAAAACCTTCGCGTCGGCATTATGCTGGATGTCCGATATATCGGTTGGGTTGAGCCGCTTAAAAAGCTTATTTCCGAGGGCACGCTCGGCGAGATCCATCAGGTTTCGTTCGGCGGTCAGCATCCGCTCATGTACGGCTCGAGAGCCGGCTGGTATTTCGAACGCGGCAAGCACGGCGGAACTATCAATGATATCGCCGTTCACGGTATAGATATCACCGAGTATGTTACCGGGCTCGGACTTAAAAAGGTCGTCGCCGCACGCCAGTGGAACGCATACGCGACCGAGGTGGATTACTTCATGGACAGCGCCCAGTTTATGGCGGAGCTCGAAAACGGAGCGGGTCTTATGGCGGACGTGTCATATGCCGCGCCCAATTCCTCCGGATATACGCTTCCTTACTATTGGCGCTTCAATTTCTGGGGAACAAAGGGTACTGCCGAGGTCAATTATAACGCGCCTGACGAGATCAGACTTGCGCTCGACGGCGAGGAGGGTCTTCGCACAGTGGCGGTCACCGAGAAGAATACCGACGATTGCCTCAAGGTGTTCATTCGTGAGCTTGCCGGAGAAAAGACCTCTATCGATACCGCGTCTTCTCTTCGCGTGGCGCGCGACACGCTTACTATTCAGGCGGCTGCGAAGTAATATCAACTTTTGCCTGCGGATTTCTTGTCCGCGGGCATTCTTTTTTCGATATTTTTTGTTTACAAATGCCCGACGCCTGGTGTATAATAACAGGGTATGTAGTATATTCATAATCACATATTTCAGTCGGTGAACGGCGCCGACGTGATAAGGAAGGAAAAGTCATGGAAAAGAAAATACTTGTAGAGACAAGTGCGCGCCACGTCCATGTTACCGCAGAGCAGATTGAGACACTGTTCGGTAAGGGATATACGCTCACAAACAAGAAGGATCTCAGCCAGCCCGGACAGTTTGCCTGCGAGGAAAAGGTAGAGGTCGTAGGCCCCAAGGGCTCGCTCAAAATGTCGATTCTCGGACCGGCACGCAAGGCAGCTCAGGTAGAGGTATCGTTCAGCGATGCGAGAGCCCTCGGCTTGAAGCCTCCGGTAAGAGAGTCTGGTGATATAGCCGGTTCTCCCGCTTGCAAGCTGGTAGGACCTGCAGGCGAGGTGGAAATCTCTGAGGGCGTCATTGTCGCTCAGCGTCACATTCACGTAACGCCCGAAGAAGCAGCAGCCTTCGGCGTCAGCGATAAGCAGATAGTCAAGGTTAAGATAGACGGCGACAGAGCCCTCATCTTCGATCAGGTGGTAGTTCGCGTCAGAAGCGATTTTGCCGCAGCTATGCACATCGACACCGACGAGTCTAATGCCGCTATGGCAGCCGGCACTGTTTACGGCGAGATAATTACAGATTAACATAAGAAAGGAATATATATTATGAGTACTGTTTCAAGCAAAGTTGAAAATATGTGCGTAGTAGCCAAGGGTCCCAAGCACGGCCCGGCTCCCATCCCCGAAGAGGGCAAGTGGGTCAAGGCGTATGAGATCAAGGATATTTCCGGTCTTTCGCACGGTATAGGCTGGTGCGCTCCCCAGCAGGGCATGTGCAAGCTCACCCTTAATGTCAAGGACGGCGTTATCGAGGAATCTCTCGTAGAGACCTCCGGCTGCTCCGGTATGACACATTCTGCGGCAATGGCGGCTGAAATCCTCCAGGGCAAGACAATCCTTGAGGCTCTCAACACCGACCTTGTCTGCGACGCTATCAATGTCGCAATGCGCGAAATCTTCAAGCAGCTGGTTTACGGCCGCACACAGACCGCTTTCAGCGAAGGCGGACTTCCGATAGGCGCTTCTCTCGACGACCTGGGCAAGGGTCTGCGTTCTCAGGTCGGCACCATCTTCGCCACCAAGGAGAAGGGTGTCCGTTACCTCGAAATGGCAGAGGGTTATATCCTTTCTACCGGTCTTGATGAGAACAATGAAGTTATCGGCTATAAGTTCGTTCACCTCGGAAAGATGATGGAAGCAATCCGTCACGGCATGGATCCCAAGGAAGCTTATGAGTCGAATGTAAAGACCTACGGCAGATATGACGAGGCGGTCAAGAAGATCGACCCCAGAGAAGAATAAGGAGGCGGCATAATAATGGTAACTTTTGAAGGATACGAAAGAAGAATAGATAAAATCAATGCTACCCTCAAGGAATACGGCTTCAAGGATCTCGAAGAGGTCAAGGCTCTCTGCGATTCCAAGGGCATAGATGTAAACGGCATTGTCAAGGGCATTCAGAATATCGCTTTTGAAAACGCCGTATGGGCATATACTCTCGGATGCGGTATCGCACTCAAGAAGGGCTGCAAGACCGCTTCCGAAGCTGCTGAAGCTATCGGTATCGGACTTCAGGCATTCTGCGTTCCCGGTTCTGTTGCAGAGCACAGAAGCGTCGGTCTCGGACACGGCAACCTCGCCGCAATGCTTCTCAAGGAGGAGACAAAGTGCTTCTGCTTCCTCGCGGGTCACGAGTCCTTCGCGGCTGCAGAGGGTGCTATCGGTATCGCACGCACTGCAAATAAGGTAAGAAAAGAGCCGCTTCAGGTTATTCTTAACGGTCTCGGCAAGGACGCCGCATATATCATTTCGCGTATAAACGGCTTTACCTACGTTCAGACCGACTACGATTTCTTTGAGAATAAGCTCAATGTCGTAAAGACTATCGCTTTCTCGAACGGCGATAAGTCCAAGGTTCGCTGCTACGGTGCAAATGACGTTCTCGAAGGCGTTGCAATTATGAAGCATGAGGATGTCGACGTTTCCATCACCGGCAACTCGACTAACCCCACCCGTTTCCAGCACCTTGTTGCAGGCACCTACAAGAAGTGGTCTTATGACAACGGCAAGAAATACTTCTCGGTTGCATCGGGCGGCGGCACAGGCCGTACACTTCACCCCGATAATATGGCAGCAGGCCCCGCTTCCTACGGTCTGACAGACTCCATGGGCAGAATGCACGGCGACGCTCAGTTTGCAGGTTCGTCCTCTGTTCCCGCTCATGTTGAGATGATGGGTCTTATCGGCGCCGGCAATAACCCCATGGTCGGCATGACAGTTGCTATCGCCGTTGCGGTAGAAGAAGCAAGCAAGTAATTCTGTTTAGTATGTTAAAAGGCTGTAAGCATTTGCTTACAGCCTTTTTGTTGTTATTTGTTT